>JBKOWA010000482.1:0-3976 GCA_046724155.1 Actinomycetota bacterium | reverse complement strand
GCGGTGGCGGCCGGCGGGACGCTGCCCGCCGGCCACCGTTGCCTTCACCTGCCTTCAGCCCCAGTCGTGGCTCGGACCAACCATGACACGGTTACTAGTTGAGGCCAACCGCGACGTAGTCGTACATCCCGAAGGCCGGGTTCACGTAGACGTTGCTGGCCTGGGGGTTGCGGTACATCAGGGTCTTCTCGTAGACGACCGGCAGCATGACCGCCTGCTTCATCATCTCCTGGTCGATCTGGGTGTAGTAGCCCTCCCGGGTCGTCTTGTCCGGGTTCTGGGCGGCCTTGTCGAGCAGGTCGTTCACGACCGGGTCGTTCAGCTCGTAGATGTTCGAGTTGCCGAATGCCTTGATCGCCCGGCCGTCCGCGATCTGCTGCAGGAACCCGAAGCCGGACGGCCAGTCCGCACCCCAGCCGTAGAAGATCAGGCCGATCTTGTGCGAGTGCAGGTACTCCGGCGAGCCGGCGTAGTTGCCGGTGTACTTGCCGGACGGGAAGGTCTGGATGCTCGCCTTGACCCCGATCTTGGACAGCGCCTGCTGCAGCGCGGTCGCGCCGGCGACCTCCTTCGGGCGGTTGCTGCGGGCGATGATGTTGGCGGTGAACCCGTTCGGCAGGCCGCACGCCTGCAGCTCCTGCTTGGCCATGTCGACGTTGCCGTTCTTGTCCTGCAGGAAGTTGTACGTGTCGGCCTTGACATAGCCGGTGTCCGTCGGCGGGAGCGCCGTGGTGGCGATGTCGCCGCTGGTCGGACCGCCGTACGCGCTCTGCAGTGCCTCGTGGTCCGCGGCGTACAGGACGGCCTTCCGGCAGTGCTCGTTGTCGAACGGCTTGACGTTGACGTTGATCCCGACATACCGCAGGAAGCCGGTCTGCGGGTTGTCCGCGTTCTTCTTCAGGTCCTCGCTCTTGAGGACCCGGGCCTGTGCGGACGGCTCGACGCCGGTGCCCGCCAGGTCCAGGTGCACCTGGTTGCTCAGCAGCCGGTTGTCGCGGTCGTCCGCGGCCACCTTGAGCGTGACCTCGATGCGGTCGACGAGCTGGTGCCGGAGCGGGTCGGTGTCCTGCGACCAGTTCGGGTTCCGCACCAGGGTCAGCCTCTTGTCGACCTCGTACTTCTCGAACATGTACGGGCCGGTCGAGACCGGGTGCAGCTGGTACTGGGCGCCGGTGTCCTTGGCCCGCGGCACCGGGGCGCTCTGCGGGTTGGACACCAGGTAGTCGAACTCGGCGAACTTCTGCTTCAGGTGGAAGACGACCGTGGTGTCGTCCGGGGTGTCGATGCCCTTGAAGTTCAGCTTGTCGTTGCTCGTGTCCTTGTACGGGCCGAGCCACTTGTCGTCCGTCAGGTACTGCTTGAAGTAGGTCGGGCCGAGGGAGAGCACCTCCGGCGCGTAGTTGCTGCGCTCGATGGCGTACTTGACGTCCTTCGACGTGACCGGCGTGCCGTCCTCGAACTTGACCCCGGACCGGATCTTGTAGGTCCAGGTAAGCCCGTCCGCGCTCACCTGGCCGGGCGCCGTGGCCAGGTCGGGCACGAGGGTCAGCCCTTCCTTGCCGGGGGCCGGCTTGAACGTCATCAGCGGCCGGACGTAGGTCCGCGCGAAGTCCCAGGAGAACGCGTAGTACGTGTTACCCGGGTCCGGGGAGTCCCACGTGTCGGGATGCACGTACTTTAACGTCCCGCCGGTCTTCGTCGACGGGTTGACCACGCCGGTGAGCCCGGCATTGTATGCCGCCGGGGTGCCGCCGCTGGTACCACCCCCCGTGGTCTCCGCCTTGCCGCAGGCGGCCAACCCGAGGCTCGCGACGGCGGCGAACGCCACCACGCCTACTGCGTTCCGTCGTTTCATCTGACCGACACGCCTCCTTGTCGTCTTCATTCCGTGCAATCAGCCATCTTTCTTCCGTGCAATCAACGGGACCGCGGGTCCAGCGCGTCGCGCAGCCCGTCGCCGAGCAGGTTGAACGCCAGCACCGTGATGAAGATCGCCAGGCCCGGCACGAGCATGTACTCGGGGTCGTTCTGGTACAGCGTCACGGCCTCGGAGAGCATCCCGCCCCAGGACGGGGTCGGCGGTTGGATGCCGACCCCGAGGAACGACAGCGCGGCCTCGAAGAGGATGTTGGTCGGGATGAGCAGCGTCGAGTACACCAGGATCGGGCCGACCAGGTTGGGCAGCAGCTCCTTGCGCAGGATGTAGAAGTTACGCCCGCCCAGGCTGCGCGCCGCGTCCACGAACTCCCGCTCGCGCAGCGACAGGGTCTGGCCGCGGATGATCCGGCCGATGTAGGGCCAGTTGAAGAATCCGATGACGAACACCAGCACCGAGATGTGCAGGGTGTTGCCGGTCAGCCCGAACGCCTGCTGCGACACCGCGCCGGTCAGCGCTATGGCGAACAGCAGCAGCGGGAAGGCGAGGAAGATGTCCATGGTCCGGCTGATCAGGGTGTCCAGCCAACCGCCGGAGAAGCCGGCGAGCACGCCGAGGGAGACCCCGATGGCCACCGAGAGCAGGGTGGCCAGGAACGCGATCAGCAACGAGATCTGGGCGCCGTACAGGATGCGGCTGAACAGGTCGCGCCCGAACACCGGGTCGACGCCGAGCAGGTAGTCCCAGCTGATCCCACCGAACGTGCCGTAAGGCGAGCGGAATGTCGGGTCGACCAGCTTCTGGTGCGGCTCGTCCGGCGGGTGCCCGAGCAGTTTCACCAGCACCGGCGCCAGCAGGGCGGCGACCACCAGCACGATGACCACCACGCCGCCGGCCATGGCCACCTTGTCCCGCCGCAGCCGCATCCAGGCGATCTGGCCGAGGGAGCGCCCCTCGATCTTCCCAGCCATACCCGCAAGGGCGGCCTCCGGCTGGGCCGCGGCGGCCGAACCAGTGACTTCGAGCGGGGCGGTCATCGGATAGCTCCCTGCCGTTGGCGACGTTGCCGGTCGGCGAAGGCGAGCAGCCTGGCGGCGGCCAGCCCCGCGCGCCCGCGACCGTGTGCAGGGGCCGGGACTGCCGTTGCGCGTCGGGTCGCGGCTGGGCCCATGACGGCTGGGCCCACGACCTTGGCACGAATCTCCACTTCTCTGGCGGCCGGTGCTAGCCCCATCCCCGCTCCGTAGCGCGATTGTGATCGAACGATGACCATGCCGGGGGCAGGCCGCATGGCAATACGGCAGGTTTCGTGTGGCATGCCGCATCACACCACGAAGATGTTGCCGCCGCGACGGTTTGGCCACAGTTCGGCAACCACGGGGTAGCATCCGCGCCGTGCGCCGGGAGCTGGGGTGACCGTCCGGGTCGAGCGGTCCGGGCCGGTGAGCACCGTGATCCTGGACCGGCCGCAGGTGCGCAACGTGGTGGACGGGCCCACGGCGGCGGCGCTGGCCGAGGCCTTCCGGGTCTTCGACGCCGACCCTGGGGCCGCTGTCGCCGTGCTGTCCGGCGCGGGCGGCACGTTCTGCGCCGGGGCCGACCTGAAGGCGATCGGGACCGGGCGCGGCAACCGGGTGGCCGAGGACGGCGACGGGCCGATGGGACCGACCCGGATGCGGCTCGGCAAGCCGGTCATCGCGGCGATCTCCGGGCACGCGGTGGCCGGCGGCCTGGAGCTGGCGCTGTGGTGCGACCTGCGGGTGGCCGACGAGACCGCGGTGCTCGGGGTGTTCTGCCGGCGCTGGGGCGTGCCGCTGATCGACGGCGGCACGGTGCGGCTGCCCCGGCTGGTCGGCCTGTCCCGGGCGATGGACCTGATCCTGACCGGCCGGCCGGTGGACGCCGCCGAGGCCCTGGCGATCGGCCTGGTCAACCGGGTGGTGCCCGCCGGGCAGGCCCGCCCTGCCGCCGAGGCGCTGGCGGCCGAGCTGGCCGCGTTGCCGCAGACCTGCCTGCGCCAGGACCGGCTGTCCGCCCTGGAGCAGGACGGGCTGGCCGAGGAGGCCGCCCTCGCGAACGAGCTGCGGCACGGCCGGGTAT
>JBKOWA010000053.1:0-5942 GCA_046724155.1 Actinomycetota bacterium | reverse complement strand
GATCTGCGCCGTTCACCGGTGGGGTTAGCGCAGACTGAGAACTGACTTGTGTCGATGACGGCGAGGAATGCCGCCGGCCTGAAGGAACGAACATCTATGGCCGACATCTTTGTGAGCTATCGAGCGGCCGACTCGGCGTACGTCGCGGCCGAACTGTACTCGACTTTGGTCGAGCGCTTTGGTCCCAACCGGGCCTTCTTGGACTGGAGTTCCATGCCGCCCGGCACGGTCTACCCGGCGACGATCCGCGCCGCGGTCGAGCGTTCCCGGGTAGTGCTCGCGGTGATCGGCCCACACTGGCTCACGGAGAAAGACGCGTCAGGTCGGCGCCGGATCGACGACCCGGGGGACTGGGTACGGCAAGAGCTGGCGAGCGCGTTCCGGAACGGGATCCCAGTAGTGCCTGTGATCCTCGACGGCGCCCGTCTGCCAGCGTCTCAGGAACTTCCGGAGGACGTGCGGATGCTCGCGCTCAGCCAGTGGGCTCGGGTACGCCTGCAGGCCCTGCGTACGGACCTCGCAGACCTCGCCGCCCAGCTGGAGCGAGTCATCCCCGAACTCGCGCCGCCACCATTATCATCGGCCCGCGGTGCCCAGCCGGCGTACGACATGCATAACGGTGTGCGCTCAAGCGGCACCAAATTACCCCGCCCACGGAAGCGAAAGCGCGGGAAACGACACGCCCGGCCGATGGGCCGGTCCTCCTGGGACGGTACCGACGGGCAGGAGCGTCCGGACCGCCTGGCTCCGGACGTCAGGTACAGCCAGCAGAACGACGCCACACACCGCGGTTCGATCTATGCTAATCAGGGCCCCGGCTCGGTGAACATCAACCACTATGCCGCTGCCCGTCCCGGCATCAGAGGCTGGTTCGGAGTCAGCGGCTGGTTCAGAGTCAGAGGCCGGTCCCATCACCCTGGCAAGCGACAGTTCAGAGTCAGCGGCTGGCTCGGAGTCAGCGGCTGGTTCTTCGTAACGATGCTGCTGGTCGATGTTTCTTACCTCGTCTGGTACTCCTACCTCTACAGCGTAACCGCGGACTTTCATAGCGTAGTCGAGCACGACTTCCGTGGCCTGACCCTCGGTTTCGTCGCGTCGTGCTTCGGCATTTCGTTGGTTCTTGCCTGGTTCTTGCCCATCGACATCGTCTATATGGCCCGGTGGTGTTTCGGCCTTTTGTTCGCCCTTGTTTCCTCGATGTGGCCGTTTATGGCGGTTCGGCTGTGTGGCGCTTCGCTATTTTGTTGGCCCTCGTTTTTCTCACCGCCTGGTCGCTGTACTGTTGGTTGGGCTGGATCTACGAGCTTATCCGGATGCGGCTCTTCGTAAGGTAGTTGTTACCAGTCGGAAGGTTTGATATCCGGCGTGTCTTTGGGTATGTAGGACAAGTCTGGTTGTATGCCGCGGCATGGGTGCCTTGTTCGTGCGGGTTGATGGGTAGTTGATGGGTATTCGGGCGGTATTCGGGCGGGTGGGCGCCGGTGGCCGTGGGATTCGGTGCTCCGGGTGCGTGCATAGGATGCCTGGTTGCCTTCGGTGTTTGTGGCTTCGTCGTACACGTGTTGGAGGGAGACGGGTCATGGACGCCGGGGCGAGCAATCCGGGGGAGCGGATTATCCGGTCACCAGCCGCGGGCGCGCCATTGGGGGATGGCGGGGCGTTCCCTGCCGAGGGTGGTGTCGGCGCCGTGGCCGGGGTAGATCCAGGTCTCGTCGGGCAGTGCTCCGAAGACGCGCTCTTCCAGGTCGGCCATCAGCTGGGTGAACCGGACCGGGTCGTGGTCGGTGTTGCCGGGTCCGCCGGGGAACAGTGAGTCACCGGTGAACAGGTGGGGGTGCCCGGTCGGGTCGTCGTAGAGCAGGGCGATCGAGCCGGGGGTGTGGCCGCGCAGGTGGATGACCTGCAGCCGGCAGCGGCCGAACCGGACCTCGCCGCCGTGCTCGACCAGCTCGTCGGTGGGCACGGGCAGTGACGGGGCGTCCAGCGGGTGGGCCACGGTGCGGGCGCCGGTCTTCGACACCACCTCGGCCAGCGCCTGCCAGTGGTCGCCGTGCCGGTGGGTGGTGACGACCCGGACCAGCGGCAGGTCGGTGCCGACCAGCTCGAGCAGCCGCGGTGCCTCGTTGGCCGCGTCGATGAGCAGGCCCTCGCCGGTGCGGTCGCAGCGCAGCAGGTAGGCGTTGTTGTCCATCGGGCCCACGGCGATCTTGCTCATACTCAGCTGCGGCAGCTCCCGCTCCTGCGCCGGGCCGCCGACCTTCACGTCTCCGGTGTACGTCACCCGGCCAATCCTGCCCGATCGCGGCGGGGAACGGCCCCGCCGGCGCCGGACGTTGTCCGGTCAGCCAGCACCGGGACCGGCCAGCAGGCTGACCGGCTCACCGGTCGCGAGCATTTGTGTCAGACCTCTCTCCTACAGTGGGGTCCGACCGGTTCACCTCGACCGAGAGAAGCCCGTGGCTGACCGTCTGATCGTGCGCGGGGCGCGCGAACACAACCTCCGGGACGTCCATCTCGACCTGCCCCGGGACAGCCTGATCGTGTTCACCGGGCTGTCCGGGTCGGGCAAGTCGAGCCTGGCCTTCGACACGATCTTCGCCGAGGGCCAGCGGCGTTACGTGGAGTCGCTGTCCGCGTACGCCCGGCAGTTCCTCGGTCAGATGGACAAGCCGGATGTGGACTTCATCGAGGGGCTGTCCCCGGCGGTGTCGATCGACCAGAAGTCCACCAGCCGCAACCCGCGGTCCACGGTCGGCACGATCACCGAGGTGTACGACTACCTCCGGCTGCTCTACGCGCGGATCGGCAAGCCGCACTGCCCGGAGTGCGGCGAGCTGATCTCCCGGCAGACGCCGCAGCAGATCGTCGACCGGGTGCTCGAGCTGCCCGAGGGCACCCGGTTCCAGGTGCTCGCGCCGGTGGTCCGGCAGCGCAAGGGGGAGTACGCCGACCTGTTCGCCGAGCTGCAGACGAAGGGTTACTCGCGGGTCCGGGTGGACGGGGTGGTGCACAGCCTGACCGACCCGCCCAAGCTGAAGAAGCAGGAGAAGCACACCATCGAGGTGGTCGTCGACCGGCTGGTGGTCAAGGAGTCGGCCCAGCGCCGGCTGACCGACTCGGTGGAGACCACGCTCGGGCTGGCCGGCGGTGTGGTCGTGCTCGACTTCGTCGACCTGCCGGAGGACGACCCGCACCGGGAGCGCCGCTTCTCGGAGAACTTCGCCTGCCCGAACGACCACCCGCTGTCGGTCGAGGCGCTGGAGCCGCGCACGTTCTCGTTCAACTCGCCGTTCGGTGCCTGCCCGCAGTGCACCGGCCTGGGCACCCGCAAGGAGGTCGACCCGGAGCTGGTGGTGCCCGACCCGGAGCGCAGCCTGGAGGAGGGTGCCGTCGCGGCGTGGTCGGGCAGCCACACCACGGAGTACTTCGGCCGGCTGCTGGCGGCGCTCGGCGAGACGGTCGGGTTCCGGATGGACACCCCGTGGGAGCGGCTGCCGGCGGCGGCCCAGAAGGCGGTGCTGTACGGCCACGACACCCAGGTGCACGTGCGGTACCACAACCGGTACGGCCGGGAGCGGTCGTACTACGCCAGCTACGAGGGCGTGGTGCCGTGGATCGAGCGGCGGCACGCCGAGACCGACAGCGACTACAGCCGGGAGAAGTACGAGGGCTACATGCGCGAGGTGCCCTGCCCGGACTGCGCCGGCACCCGGCTGAAGCCCGAGGTGCTGGCGGTCACCATCGGGCACCCGGAGCACGGCGAGCGCTCCATCGCCGACCTGTCCGCGCTGTCCATCGGCGAGGCGGCCCGGTGGCTGGCCGGCCTGCAGCTGTCCGACCGGGACCGGATGATCGCCGAGCGGGTGCTCAAGGAGGTGCACGCCCGGCTCGGCTTCCTGGTCGACGTCGGGCTGGACTACCTCTCGCTGGACCGGCCGGCCGCCACCCTGGCCGGCGGCGAGGCGCAGCGGATCCGGCTGGCCACCCAGATCGGCTCCGGCCTGGTCGGCGTGCTCTACGTGCTGGACGAGCCGAGCATCGGCCTGCACCAGCGGGACAACCGGCGGCTGATCGAGACCCTGCTCCGGCTCCGCGACCTGGGCAACACGCTGATCGTCGTGGAGCACGACGAGGACACCATCCGGGTGGCCGACTGGGTGGTGGACATCGGTCCGGGGGCCGGCGAGCACGGCGGCCGGATCGTGCACAGCGGCACCGTGTCCGGGCTGCTGGCCAGCGAGGAGTCGGTCACCGGGGCGTACCTGTCCGGGCGGCGCGCCATCCCGGTGCCGGACCGGCGCCGGCCGCCCACCCGGGGCAAGGCGCTGGTGGTCGAGGGCGCCCGGGAGCACAACCTGCGCAGCATCGACGTGTCCTTCCCGCTCGGCTGCTTCGTCACGGTCACCGGGGTGTCCGGCTCCGGGAAGTCCACGCTGGTCAACGACATCCTGTACGCGGCGCTGGCGAACGCGGTCAACGGGGCCAAGCTGGTGCCCGGCCGGCACCGTCGGATCCGCGGGCTGGACCAGGTGGACAAGGTGGTCGGCGTCGACCAGTCGCCGATCGGCCGCACCCCGCGGTCCAACCCGGCCACCTATACCGGCGTGTTCGACCACATCCGCAAGCTGTTCGCGACGACGACCGAGGCGAAGATCCGCGGCTACCTGCCGGGCCGGTTCTCCTTCAACGTCAAGGGCGGCCGGTGCGAGGCCTGCTCCGGCGACGGCACCATCAAGATCGAGATGAACTTCCTCCCGGACGTCTACGTGCCGTGCGAGGTCTGCAAGGGCGCCCGGTACAACCGGGAGACCCTGGAGGTGCACTACAAGGGCAAGACCATCGCCGAGGTGCTGGACATGCCGATCGAGGAGGCGAGCGGCTTCTTCGAGGCGATCCCGGCCATCCACCGGCACCTCGCGACCCTGGTCGACGTCGGCCTCGGGTACGTGCGGCTGGGCCAGCCGGCGCCCACCCTGTCCGGGGGCGAGGCGCAGCGCGTCAAGCTGGCCAGCGAGCTGCAGAAGCGGTCCACCGGGCGGACCGTGTACGTGCTGGACGAGCCCACCACCGGCCTGCACTTCGAGGACGTCCGCAAGCTGCTCGGGGTGCTGCACAGCCTGGTGGACAAGGGCAACACCGTGATCGTCATCGAGCACAACCTGGATGTGATCAAGACCGCGGACTGGCTGGTCGACATGGGCCCGGAGGGCGGCTCCGGCGGCGGCACGGTGGTGGCCGAGGGCACGCCGGAGGCGGTGTCGGCGGTCGAGGGCAGCCACACCGGGCGGTTCCTGCGGCGGGTGCTCGGCGAGCCGGCGACCCCGGCTCCGGCCCGCAAGCCGCGCCGCGTCAAGGTGAGCTGAGCCCGACCGGTCCGCCTCCGGGGGCGGGACCGAGGCCGGCGGCTGCCGGGGCTGTCCGTGCGGGGTGTGGTCCGGGTCCGGCCGGCTGGTGACTGAACCTACTCGGACCACGGCTCCCTCGGGCATGCTCCAGTCCCGGCTGCGCTCAAGATCTGAACCCTCCACCGCGCCCACCCGTCGCTGACGCCGGCATCGGCGGTCGCGCTCACGCTGCGCGCCGTCGGTGACCGAGCCCGAGGAGGTGGCGGGACAGCTCGCGCTCATGCTGCTGCACCACGCGCGACGCCCGGCCGGGACCCGCCCTGACGGCAGCCTCGTGCCGCTCGCCGAGCAGGACCGCAGCTTCGACAGTCACTGGGGTTGCCGCGGTTGGTCTCCCACCAGGGGTGCTGTTGGTCGGCCGGGTGCAGGAGAAGACCCCTACGGAGTATATGTGTAGTGCGCATATGCGTTGTGTATATATCCAGCGTGTCGTTTGTGCCGGTGGTCGCGGTTAGGGTCGCGGTCATGCCATCGTCCCTGCATGAGGGTCTGATAGAGATGTTCCGGGATCGGCCGGTGTTGGCAGCGGAGTTGCTC
>JBKOWA010000415.1:0-2612 GCA_046724155.1 Actinomycetota bacterium | reverse complement strand
CGAGCCCTGCGGGACACCCGCACCCGAGCCCTGCGGGACACCCGCACCCGAGCCCTGCGGGACACCCGCACCCGAGCCCTGCGGGACACCCGCACCCGAGCCCTGCGGGACACCCGCACCCGAGCCCTGCGGGACACCCGCACCCGAGGAGCCTGGGAACTCGACGAGGTCGAACGGCCGGGCGTAGGTGGTGCGCTCCAGGTCGCGGCCGGGCAGCCGGGCCAGCACCTCGGCGCCCTCGCCCAGTGCGGAGGCCAGCAACGGCTCGGCGACCACGAAGGTGCCCTCGGCGGTCCGGGCGACCACGTAGGTCACGTCCGGGTGCGCGGCGACCGCGGTGTTCGACACCAGCGTCCACGGCGTGGTGGTCCAGACCAGCAGGTCGGTACGCCCGGCAGCCACCTCGGGCGGGACGGCCGCCCCCGGCGCCCAGGAGGTGACCGGGAAGCGCACGTACACCGATGGGTCCACGACCGTCTCGTAGCCCTGCGCGACCTCGTGGTCGGACAGCCCGGTGCCGCAGCGCGGGCAGTACGGCGCGACCCGGTGGTCGGGCCCCAGCAGGCCGGCCTCGAAGACCTGCTTCAACGACCACCAGACGCTCTCCACGTACTCCGGCGCCATGGTCCAGTAGGCCTGGGACATGTCGACCCAGTAGCCCATCCGTTCGGTCATCGCGACGAACTCGCCCACGTGCCGGGTCACCGACTCGCGGCACCGGGCGTTGAACTCGGCGATCCCGTACCGCTCGATGTCCTGCTTGCCGGAGAACCCCAGCTCCTTCTCCACCGCCAGCTCCACCGGCAGCCCGTGGCAGTCCCAGCCGGCGCGCCGCTCGACGTGGTAGCCCTTCATGGTCTTGAACCGCGGGAACACGTCCTTGAACACCCGTGCCTCGACGTGGTGCGTGCCGGGCGTCCCGTTCGCGGTGGGCGGCCCCTCGTAGAACACCCAGCGCGGCCCGCCGGCGGTGGCGTCCAGGCTGCGCTGGAAGACCTTCCGCTCGGTCCAGCGCTGGAGGATCTGGTGGTCCAGCCGCGGCAGGTCGACCTGCGGGGGCAGCGGGGTGAACGGGGTGCGGCCGGTCCCCTGGTCGGCAGGGTTGTCCGGGCCTGCAGTGGGATCTGGGCCTGCGGGGGTGGCGGGGCCTGGCTGGGGCACGGTCTCGATCTCCTCCGGCAAAGTCGGGTCACCTTGCGCGGAGGGACGACGGGAACCCGCCGCGGTACCACCCTCCTTGGCGCCCCGGCCACGGTCGCGCCGCAACCCGAGCCACCCTCTCGTTTCGGTCCGGTTCTACTGAGGCGGGGCAACCCGCCCGTTCTTCCGGGGCTCAGGGCTGATCTTCACACCGGCCAGGCCCACCAGGCTTCCACCGTCCCCGGCTCGCTCTCGGCTGCGTCCGCCGCTACTCGTCCCGTCAACGCCGTGCCCGCGATGGTACCGGCGCCGCCCCACCCCACGCGAACCCGTTCCCGCCTCACGTCCGCCGATACACCTCCCGCCGATGATCGACATCGAGGACATAGACCGTCGAGGTCGCCTCGTCGATCCGGTACCGAACTCGGTACTCACCGCGTCGAGCCCGCCACTGACCCTCGAAGGGCTTGTGTAACGGGCTTCCGACCCGGTGCGGATTCTGTGAGAGCGGCCCGGAGAGGAATTCGTAGCAGGCTGCGGCGACGCTCTCCGGCAGCCGGTCGGACAGCTGGCGCCCAGCGGTACGAGAGATTTCGATACGGTAGGTCACCGCGAGCCGCGGCGATTCAGCAGCGCCTGCACCTCCTCCAGCGTCAGCGTGTCGCCGCTGGTGATCTCACGTTCCGAAGCGGCCACCCGGCGCTGCGCCTCGGGATCGGCGAGTAGCTCCATCGTCGCTTCGATCGACTCAAGATCCGCTACCGACATCAGGACCACGTAGTCGCGACCATTCTTGGTGATGAGGACCCGCTCGTGGGTACGATCGACCTCGTCCGCGATCTCCGACAGGTGGGCCTTCGCTTCAGACAGTGGCATTGTGGTCATAGACTATAATTCTGGTCTACTTTCCGCCTTCGGTCAACCCCCGTCCTGTTGACGCAATGGCGCTGTGCATGAGCCGGACCGAGGTTCGGATCTGGTGTTCGGCCGGCGTGGCACTGGACTTGCACTATTGTGCTCTACCTAGGGTCTAGGTAGAGCGCGGTGCTCCGGTCGGTTGTGGTGTGCCGATGCCTTCCCGGATCTCCCGTACGCCGGGCGCGACCTCGACCGACCGGCGGTCGATCTCAGCGGCCCATCCGTCGGGCCAGCGGGTCTTGTCGGTCCACCGGATCCCGTCGAGGGAGACGACCTGGGCGAGATCGGCGCTGCGCAGGTCGGCGCCTTCATAGTCGTTGAGCAGCTCCGAGATGCTCCGCAGCGGTAGCCCGCGCCAGCAGGTCGTCTCAAGCCGCGTGATCAGCAGATCGGCACCGCGACCAACCAGGCTGTCGCCGATGTCGGCGTGGATGGCCCGTACCTCTGTTGCCAAAGCGTGCGTCTTTCGGTACGTCGCGTTGGCGAACTCGGACGGAGGAGGCAAAGCGCTATCCGGAGCCTCACGGTCGGCAAGGCCGGCAATGACGTGGCGG
>JBKOWA010000110.1:0-2878 GCA_046724155.1 Actinomycetota bacterium | reverse complement strand
ACGCAGTACACCGCGCCGCGGGGCGTCTGCAGCACCTTGCCGGCCCCGCAGATGATCTGCCGGGTCACCAGGAACGGGATCAGCACGTCGGCCAGCCGGGAGAACTCGCCGTGCCGTGCCACCAGGTAGTTCTCGTGGCAGCCGTAGGAGTTGCCGGCCGAGTCGGTGTTGTTCTTGAACAGGTAGATGTCGCCGGTGATGCCCTCCTCGTGCAGCCGCCGCTCGGCGTCCACCAGCAGGCCCTCGAGGATCCGCTCCCCGGCCTTGTCGTGCACCACCAGGTCGACCAGGCTGTCGCACTCCGGGGTGGCGTACTCCGGGTGCGAGCCGACGTCCAGGTAGAGCCGGGCGCCGTTGCGCAGGAACACGTTCGAGCTGCGGCCCCAGGAGACCACCCGGCGGAACAGGTAGCGCGCCACCTCATCCGGCGACAGCCGACGCTGGCCGTGGAACGTGCAAGTGACGCCGTACTCGTTCTCGATGCCGAAGATGCGCCGGTCCATGGCACTCACCCTAGATGCCGCTTGTCGCTGCCGCCGCTACCATCGCGGTCCGTTACCTGGTCAGGCGGACGGCCCACCGGTCCGGTCACCCTCAGTTCCGCCGCCCGGCTCGCGCTCCTCGCCGCTCGCGGTCTGACCGGGGCCGCCCTCCCCTTCGGTGCGGGCCTGGCCTTCCGGCTCCCCGCCAGCACCGGAAGCGGGCTCGCCACCGCCAGCGGCCTCGGGTTCGGCCTCGCCGTCGGGCAGCTGCACGGTGGTCGGCGCCGCCGCGTTCGGCAGCAGCCCGGCCAGCGCCGCGCCCACGATCCGCTTGAACTTCCGGGTCCGCCGGGTCCGGTCGAGCACCGCGACCTCAAGCTGTGCCGCGGTCAGCTCCCGGGGCCGGCCGGTCTCGCCGCCGACCGAGCCGAGCGCCCGGACCGCCAGCCGAAGCGCCTCGGACAGCGTCAGGTCGCGGCGGTGCGCCCCGGTCACCTGGGTGGTGATCGTGTCGGCCTGGCCGCCCATGACCACGTAGCCGGGCTCATCCACCACCGAGCCGTCGAAGGTGAGCCGGTAGAGCTGGTCCTCCTCCGCGGTCTCGCCGACCTCGGCCACGCACAGCTCCACCTCGAACGGCTTCTGGCTCTCGGTGAAGAT
The DNA here is from genome assembly GCA_046724155.1 of Actinomycetota bacterium. Lineage (GTDB taxonomy): Bacteria > Actinomycetota > Actinomycetes > Mycobacteriales > JACQDL01 > JBKOWA01. The sequence goes on along the minus strand of JBKOWA010000110.1, from coordinate 1,736 downwards.
CGCGTTCAGTGCCTGCGCGTACGCGTTGGCCAGGGCGCGGCCGGTCACGTCCTGCCGGTCGTACAGGTAACCCCGGGTGTCGGCGATCCGGACGCCGGCCACCCGCAGGTTCTCGTACTCGCTGTACCGGCCCACGGCCGCGAACCCGATCCGGTCATAGATCTCGCCGACCTTGTGCAGCGACCTGCTCGGGTTCTCCGCGACGAACAGGATCCCGCCGTCGTAGCTCAGCACCACCACTCCCCGGCCGCGCGCAATGCCCTTGCGCGCGTACTCCGAGCGGTCGCGCATGATCTGCTCGGCCGAGGCGTAGTACGGCATGGTCATCGGGATTCAAGCTCCTCGGTACGCGTGGTGGGCACGGGTGGGCGGCGGGGTGCGGCTCAGCCGCCCGGGTTGTGCACGCGCTCGGCGAGCAGGGCGTCCACGAGGGTGCCGACCTGCTCGTCGGGTATGCGGGTGATGCCCTCGGCGGTCGCCGCCATCACAATCGGGAAGACCCGGCGGACGGTGTCCGGCCCGCCGGTCGCCGAGTCCTCGTCGGCCGCGTCGTACAGCGAGTCCACGGTGACCCGTATCACGTCGTCCAGGCTCATGGCCGGCCGCCAGCGCTTCTTCAGCGCCGCCCGCGCGAACAGCGAGCCGGACCCGACGCCGTGGTACCCCCGCTCCTCGTGACGCCCTCCGGTGATGTCGTAGCTGAAAATCTTGCCGGCCGCGGCCGGGTCGTCCGCCGCAAGATCGAAACCTGCCAGCAGCGGCACCACCGCGAGACCCTGCATGGCCGCCCCCAGGTTGCCCCGGACCATGGTGGACAGCCGGTTCGCCTTGCCTTCCAGGGTCAGCGTGGTGCCCTCGATCTTCTCGTAGTGCTCGAGCTCGACCTGGAACAGCCGCACCATCTCGATCGCGATGCCGACCGTGCCGGCGATGCCGATCAGGCTGTAGTCGTCGGCCGGGTACACCTTCTGCACGTCGCGCTCGGCGATCAGGTTGCCCATCGTGGCACGCCGGTCGCCGGCCATGACCACGCCACCGGCGTAGGTGGCGGCCACCACCGTGGTGCCGTGCGGCGCCAGGTCGGCGACCGATTCGGATGGCAGCGGCCGGTTGCCCGGCAGCAGCTCCGGCGCCGCCCCGGCCAGGAAGTCCACGAACGAGGAGGTACCGAGTGCAGTGAACGCAGGCGGGAAACCGCCCGGCCCGATGTGTCGCTCTGCCACGTGCTGCCCCACTCCAGGTGCTTCGATGCGCTGTCTTCGCTGTCACACGGTCTTCGCTGTCACACGCTCAGGCCGGCCGCGGACCGGATGCCGCGAACCCTACCGGTCCGGTCGCCCCGGTACACCCACGTCACACGCCGTCGTCAGGACCGTGCGCCGCTGCCCGGAGGCAGGGTCACTGGCCGCCCTTCTGGACGTATCCGCGGACGAACTCCTCTGCGTTCTCCTCGAGCACGTCATCGATCTCGTCGAGCATCGCGTCGACGTCTTCGGTCAGCTTCTCGTGCCGCTCCTTGACGTCCTCCGTACCGCTCTCGTAGCCGCTGTCATACCCCTCTTCTTCCTTGCCCGACTTGCGGGTGGCCTTGGACTGGCCACCACCGGTCTCCTGCTTGGCCATCTGGCGCCTCCTTGTACTGCCCCTTCGATCAACCTACCGCGCTGCACCGCGGTGCCGCCCCTACTGCCACTGTCGGCGCAGGCACTAGAGTCTCGGCCAACCAGCCGCCTCCC
>JBKOWA010000017.1:0-3148 GCA_046724155.1 Actinomycetota bacterium | reverse complement strand
CGGCACCGCGTTGGCCTGCTCCCACTCGTGCAGGCGCTGCAGGGCATCCGAGGCGGGTGTGGTGGTGGCCAGCAGCCGGGCGGTGAGCACGGCCAGCACGGCGTACAGGTCGTGCCGCAGGGCCATCCGCGCGGAGGTCTGCCAGCGGTTCTGGCGGGGCAGCGCGGAGATCTTCGTCAGCAGGATGTCGGCGCGGAACCGGTCGAACAGCAGCGAGTAGACCGTGGCCACCGCGTCCAGCTCGTGGCCGGAGTTGTGCGCGGTCTCGACGATGTCCAGCAGCCGGAACCCGTAGTAGGCCAGGACGACCCGGCTGGCGACATCCTCCGGCACGCCCTGCCGGGTCAGCCCCGCCACCTGCTCGTGCACCGCGGTGCGCTCCGGCTCGCGCAGCAGCGTGCCGAGCTCGCCCAGCAGCCGGCCCACCCCCGGCTGCAGCCGCGCGATCTCGCCGGGCACGTCCAGCGGCGAGTGCCGGCTGGTGACCAGCCAGCGCACGGCCCGGTCGAGCAGCCGGCGCAGCTCCAGGAAGAGGGAGGTCTGCGCGTCGCACGGCACCCGGTTGTCCAGCGCCTCGACGGCCCGCCACAGCTCGGGCAGCCCGAAGACCTCGCGGACGATGACGTAGGCCCGCAGCACGTCGTCCGGGCTGGCGCCGGTCTCCTCGACGGCACGGTGGAAGAACGACGTGCCGCCGCGGTTCACCGCCTCGCTGACCAGCTGGGTGGCGACGATCTCCCGGCGCAGCGGGTGGTCCGCCATGCGCTGGCCGTAGTCCTCGCGCAGCGCGGTGGGCAGGTAGTCGACCAGCACCTGCTGCGTCCACGCCTCGTCGGGCAGCGCCGAGTCGAGGGTCTCGCGCTTGAGCGCGATCTTGACGTGGGCGAGCAGGACCGCGATCTCCGGCGAGGTGAGGCCGGTGCCGGTCTCCGCGCGGGCGTCCAGCTCCTCCTCCTCGGGCAGCCCGTCCAGCGCGCGGTTCAGCTGGCCGCGGCGCACCAGGTCGGCGATCATCCGCCGGTGCACCGGCAGCAGCGAGCGGCTCTGCGCCCGGGCCTGGCCCAGCGCGGTCGCCTGGTCGTAGTTGTCCTGCAGCACCTGCTCGGCGATCTCGTCGGTCATCTCGGCCAGCAGCTTGTTGCGCAGGTCCGGGTCGAGATCGCCGGCGGCGGTGGCCGCCCCCAGCAGGATCTTGAGGTTGACCTCGTGGTCGGAGCAGTCGACGCCGCCGGAGTTGTCGATGAAGTCGGTGTAGACGTGCCCGCCCCGCAGCGCGAACTCCACCCGCCCACGCTGGGTCAGGCCGAGGTTGCCGCCCTCACCGACCACCTTCACCCGCAGGTCCCGGCCGTCGACCCGGAGCAGGTCGTTGGTCCGGTCCCCGACGTCGGCGTGCGACTCGCCGGTGGCCTTGACGTACGTGCCGATCCCGCCGTTCCAGAGCAGGTCGACGGGGGCCTTGAGGATCGCCCTGACCAGCTCCGGCGGGGACAGCGCGGTGACCCCGTCGTCGAGGCCGAGCGCGGCCCGCGCCTGCGCCGACACCGGGATCGACTTGGCGGTGCGCGGCCACACCCCGCCGCCGGCGGAGATGACCGTGCCGTCGTAGTCGCCCCAGGAGGAGCGGGGCATCGCGAACATCCGCTGGCGCTCGGCGTAGGACCGCTCGCGGTCCGGGTCCGGGTCGATGAAGATGTGCCGGTGGTCGAACGCGGCGACCAGGCGGATGTGCCGCGAGAGCAGCACCCCGTTGCCGAACACGTCGCCGGACATGTCCCCGACGCCGACCGCGGTGAAGTCCTGGCTCTGGATGTCCACCCCGGGCGGCCCCAGCTCGCGGAAGTGCCGCTTCACCGACTCCCAGGCGCCCCGCGCGGTGATCCCCATCTTCTTGTGGTCGTAGCCGGCCGCGCCGCCGGAGGCGAACGCGTCGCCGAGCCAGAACCCGTACTCCGCGGAGATCTCGTTGGCGATGTCGGAGAACGTCGCGGTGCCCTTGTCCGCGGCGACCACGAGGTACGGGTCGTCGCCGTCGTGCCGCACGACGTCCGTGGGCGGCACGACCCGGCCGGCCCGGAGGTTGTCGGTGACGTCGAGCAGGCCCGAGACGAACTGGCGGTAGCAGGCCACGCCCTCGGCGTTGTACCGCTCGCGGTCGGCCCCGACCGGCGGCCGCTTGAGCACGAAGCCGCCCTTGGCGCCGGTCGGCGCGATCACCGCGTTCTTGACGATCTGCGCCTTGACCAGCCCGAGGATCTCGGTCCGGAAGTCGTCACAGCGGTCCGACCAGCGCAGGCCGCCGCGGGCCACCAGGCCGAAGCGCAGGTGCACGCCCTCGAAGCGGGGCGAGTACACGAAGATCTCGGCCTTCGGCCGGGGCGCGGGCAGCTCGGGGATGGCCTGGGGGTTGAGCTTGAGCGACAGGTAGGGCTTGGCGTCGCCGGCGCCCGGTCCGCGCTGGAAGGCGTTGGTCCGTACCGTCGCCTGGATCAGGGTCAGGTGCCCGCGCAGGATGCGGTCCTGGTCCAGGCTGGTGACCGCGTCCAGCCGGGCGCTGATCTCGGTCGCCAGCTCCTCGATGCGCGCCGCGCGGTCCCGCTCCGGCAGCAGCAGCTGCGGGTCGAACCGGGCCTCGAACAGCGCCAGCAGCAGCCGCGCGATGTGCGGGTGCGCGTTGAGGGCGCGCTGCATGTACTCCTCGGTGAAGACGGTGCCGGCCTGGCGCAGGTACCTCGCGTAGGCCCGCAGCACCACGACCTGCCGCACGGTGAGGCCGGCGGTGAGGACCAGCTCGTTGAACCCGTCGATCTCGATCTCGCCGGACATGGCGGCGCGGAAGGTCTCCTCCACGTGCGGGCCCACCTCGGCCAGCCGGCGGCAGCCCGCGGGCAGGTGCAGGCCGAAGTCGTAGAGGTGGATCACGTCCCGGCCGCGCCGCACCTCGTACGGGCGCTCGTCGCTGACCCCGACCCCGAGGGAGTGCAGCACCGGCAGCACCGCCGACAGCGTCATCGGCTCGCTGTGCCGGAAGACCTTGAACCGCACGTCGGCGTTCCGCCCGACCAGGTGCACCGCCAGCTGCCCCGGCGCCTCGAGCAGCTCCAGCGTGACCACGTCCGTGACCGCCTGGTTCGGGGCGTACTCGTCC
>JBKOWA010000335.1:0-2185 GCA_046724155.1 Actinomycetota bacterium | reverse complement strand
GCCGAGGTAGCCGGCCAGCTTCCGCTCGCACTCGACGATCTCGTCCGCGTGGACGTGCTCCTCGCGGGTGTGCGCCAGGTTGGGGTCACCGGGGCCGTAGTTCACCGCGGCGATCCCGGCGGCGGCGAACCGGGCCACGTCGGTCCACCCGAGCTTGGCCGACGGTGTCGTGCCGATCGCCGCGATGAAGTCCTTCGCGGCCGGCACCGAGAGCCGGGGCAGCGCGCCAGGTGCGGCGTCGGTCACCGTCATCTCGTACCCGGCGAACAGCTCGCCCACGTGGTCGGTGGCCTGCTCCAGGCTGCGGTCGGGGGCGAACCGGAAGTTCACCCCGATCCGGCACTCGTCGGGGATGACGTTCCCGGCCACCCCCCCGGAGATCGACACCGCGTTCAGGCCCTCCCGGTAGGTGCAGCCGTCGATCTCCACCTGCCGGGCCGGGTAGTCGGTGAGCCGGGCCAGCACCGGGGCGGCGCCGTGGATGGCGTTGCTGCCCAGCCAGGACCTGGCGCTGTGCGCGCGCCGCCCGGGCACCGTGACCTGCACCCGCATGGTGCCCTGGCAGCCGGCCTCGATCCGGGCGCTGGTCGGCTCCATCAGGATGGCCAGGTCGGCCACCAGCCACTCCGGATGGTTGGCGGCGATCCGGGTCAGCCCGTTCCGTTCGGCCTCCACCTCCTCGCAGTCGTAGCAGAGGTACGTCAGGTCATACGCCGGATCCGGCAGCGTGGCGGCCAGCCGCAGCATGACGGCGATGCCGGCCTTCATGTCCGAGGTGCCGCAGCCGTACAGCACCTCGCCGTCCCAGTGCGACGGCACGTTGCCGGCGATCGGCACGGTGTCCAGGTGCCCGGCCAGGATGACCCGGCCGGGCCGGCCGGCCCGGGTGCGAGCCAGCACGGTGTCGCCGTCGCGGAGCACCTCCAGCTGCGGCAGCCCCCGCAACGCCAGCTCGACCTGGTCGGCCAGCTCCGCCTCGGCACCGGACACGGACGGGACATCGACGAGCGCGGCCGTCAGCGCCGGCCCGTCAAGGCTGAGATCGAGCACCGCCGCAGACTAACCCGGCGCCCCCGACCACACCGCCGGATAACCCCGGCATCCCCGGCCACGGCACCGGCGCGGGCCCACCACGACCCGCCGCCCCCACTCCGGGGTCCCGCGGGACGGCCGCACCGATCGGACCGGCGCCGTCCTGGGTCACCGCCACCGCGTGCTACGAACACCCCGGCCGCCGCGGAGGCCTGAAAACGGGACCCGTACCGGTCTCGGCGTGACGGCAGCACGGGTCCCGCCAGGTCTAACACGGCTGGATCGGCCACTCGGCTCACCACAGCCACCAAGAACCACCCGTGAGGGGGGGACACACCAGCCACCCAGGACGCCCGCCTGACGGGCACCCGTACCCCAGAAGCGTCGCGCACCCCTCCTAGGCATGACCGGTCGAGTGCTCAATCGCCGGATCGGCGAGCGGCGAGCGGCGGACTCGGTCGTCTCGCCTGCCGGTCGCGAGGCGGCGCAGCTGTTTGGCGATTGCGGGAGCATCGACCCGCATGTCCGGGAGTCCCACGGGCACCCGGAAGCCGAGGAAATACAGTCCGGGTGCCTGGGCAAGTGTCTGGCCGCCGTGGACCAGCGGACGCCCGTTCGCGTCGAGCACCCCGAGGTGGCCGACCAGTGGCGCAAGCTCGGCACGGAGCCCGGTGGCCAGCACGACCGCGTCCGGCTGGAGCCGTTGACCGTCGGCGAGCACGACGTCCTCGCCGTCGAAGCGCTCGACCGCGGCCACGGCATGAACCGTGCCCGCCTTGAGCTCGGCCAGCAGGCCCACCTCCACCGCGATGCCATGGCCCCGCTCGGCGAGTGCGGCCATCATGCCTGCCGGCGGAGTACCGAAGTAGCGCGACGCCTCGCCGTAGTGATGCCGGTGCATCCACAGCGATACCTTGTCGAGCACCGCCGGGGGGGTCTTCGCATAGTGCTTGTTGATATGCGTGATGATTGCCGAGGATAAACCGAGCGTCTCACGGGGCACCATAATCGGTGGCGTGCGGACCGATATCCGTACTCGGCCGGCGCCGTTGCGGATCAAGTCGAGCGCGATGTCGTGGGCGCTCGCGCCGGTTCCCACGACAAGCACGTCACGGCCTCGGTACGGCTCGGCGTTACGGTATTCGGCCGCATG
>JBKOWA010000004.1:0-4289 GCA_046724155.1 Actinomycetota bacterium | reverse complement strand
GCAAAACCCTCGCCACCGGCAGCGAGGACCACCCCGTCCGGCTGTGGGACGTCACGACTCGACGCCCCCTCGGCGCACCCCTCACCGGCCACACCGGGTCCGTCTCCAGCGTGGCGTTCAGCCCCGACGGCAAAACCCTCGCCACCGGCAGCGAGGACCACACCGTCCGGCTGTGGGACGTTGCCCGGTGAGACCCGCCCTGATCTGGCAGAGGATCTTGGCAATGCCGAGGACATCGGCATCGACGTAGAAGCGGACGGCGAATGAGTTTCGCCGGCCGCCCGGCCTGGCTCACGCGGCCCGGGCGGACGTCTCGTACGAGATGCCCCACCGCACCTGCTCGGCCGACAGGCCAACATCTCCGCGATCTCCGCGTCAGGTTCCCCGACTTCGTAGTGCTCCCAGATCGCCTCGGTGCTGATGCCGCCGACCATGGGCCGACCGAAGCGGGCATCCGGATTGATCCGCACCGGTGACCGGGGGTCGTTGTGGGGCCGCCACTCGCTGACCACGTCGCCGTCCCAGGACACACGCTGCAGGAACGACGACACGACGCCGGTCAGCACATACTGCCCGCGCACCTCCGCAACCAGGCACAGGTCCGGATCGAGCCCGGCCTCCTCCTGGGCTTCCGAGAGAAGTTGCCGGCCGGCCACGTACGGGCGCCGGTGAGCCAGCGGGTACGGCGTGTCGAACCGGCCACGGACGCGCGGCTCCCGGCTACGCGAGCGCGATGAGGTCGGCCAGGTCCGGGGACCAGTAGTCCTCGACGCCGTCGGGGAGGAGCAGCACCTTCTCCGGTGCTAGGGCCTGGACGGCGCCCTCGTCGTGGGTGACCAGCACGATGGAGCCGCGGTAGGTGCGCAGCGCGTCGAGCACCTGCTCCCGGGAGGCCGGGTCGAGGTTGTTCGTGGGCTCATCCAGCAGCAGCACGTTGGCCGCCGAGCAGACCAGGATCGCCATCGCCAGCCGGGTCTTCTCCCCGCCGGACAGGGTGCCGGCCGGCTGGTCGGCCGCCTCGCCGGAGAACAGGAACGCGCCGAGGATCTTGCGCAGCTCGCCGTCGGAGGACTCCGGTGCGGCGGCCCGCATGTTCTCCAGCACGGTCCGGTCCAGGTCCAGCGTCTCGTGCTCCTGCGCGTAGTAGCCGATCCGCAGGCCGTGCCCGGGGCTCACGATGCCGGTGTCCGGCGGCTCGAGGCCGGCCAGGATGCGCAGCAGGGTGGTCTTGCCGGCACCGTTCAGCCCGAGCACCACGACCCGGGCACCGCGGTCGATGGCCAGCTCGACGTCGGTGAACACCTCCAACGAGCCGTACGACTTCGACAGCCCGGCGGCGGTCAGCGGCACCTTGCCGCACGGCGCCGGCTCGGGGAACCGCAGCCTGGCCACCTTGTCCCGGGCCCGCACCTCGGCCAGCCCGGCGGCCAGCACACCGGCCCGGCGGTCCATCTGGTGCGCCGCCCGGGCCTTGGTGGCCTTCGCCCGCATCTTGTCGGCCTGCGAGCGCAGCGCGTCGATCTTCCGCTCGGCGTTGGCGCGCTCCCGCTTGCGGCGCCGCTCGTCGGCCTCGCGGGCCTCGAGGTACGCCTTCCAGCCCAGGTTGTAGACGTCCACCTCGGCGCGGTTGGCGTCCAGGTGCCAGATCCGGTTGCACACGTGCTCGATCAGCGACACGTCGTGGCTGATCACGATCAGGCCGCCGGCGTGGGTGCGCAGGTAGTCGCGCAGCCAGGTGATGGAGTCGGCGTCCAGGTGGTTGGTCGGCTCGTCCAGCAGCAGCGTCTCGGCGTCGGAGAACAGGATCCGGGCCAGCTCCACCCGGCGCCGCTGCCCGCCGGACAGGGTGCGCAGGGTCTGCGCGAGGACCCGGTCGGGCAGCCCGAGGTTGGCGCAGATCCGGGCCGCCTCGCTCTCGGCGGCATACCCGCCGAGCGCCGCGAACCGTTCCTCGCACCGCCCGTACCGGCGCACCAGCCGGTCCCGCTCGGCGTCGTCGGCCGCCCCGGCCAGCTCGACCTGCAGCTTGGCCATCTCGTGCAGCAGCTCGTCCAGGCCGCGGGCGGACAGCACCCGGTCCCGGGCGGTGACGTCGAGGTCTCCGGTACGCGGGTCCTGCGGCAGGTAGCCGACCGGGCCGCGGCGCTCCACGGTGCCGGCGTACGGCAGCCGCTCGCCGGCCAGCACGGTGACCGTGGTGGTCTTGCCGGCCCCGTTGCGGCCGACCAGGCCGATCCGGTCGCCGGGCTGGACCCGCAGGGTGGTGTCGGACAGCAGGATGCGCGAGCCGGCGCGCAGCTCGAGGGAGTGTGCGGTGATCACGTGTTGGACTCATCTCGGAGAGCGTCGGGGCAGGGCCACGTCGGTGCGTGGCCTCGTCAGCTCATCAGCACGATCACGCACCCAGTGTACGGGCCGGCGCGACCCATTTCGCCCGGCCCGACCACGGCGTGGAACAGCGCTCGCAGCCGGGCTCGGCGGATCCGAGGCTCCCGTTGGCGGCCGGCAGCCTGTCTAGTCTGCCCTTTTGGCGGAATCCCGCCCGCACCGGCATCAAGCCGTGCCCCGCAACCGGCCCACCGAAGAACGCAGCGTAACGCTGAGGGGACACAACGTAAACCCTTAGAGGAGGCCAGATGGGCCCGCCATGAGGCCGCACAGAGGGGGACAACGTGAGTCATCCATTCGGCCGAGCGCCTGCGGTGGCATCCGGGGTGCTGGTGACTGTGCTGGTGGCAGGGGTGGTCGCGGTCAGCCGGCAGGGGGCGACCGCAGCGCTGGCGACGAAGACCAGCCGGGCGGACATGGCGAGGTCCCTGCTGGCGCACGACCACGGGCGGTTCGGGACGCAGGCGGTCACCCGCGCGTTGGAGTGGACGGCGGGAGGGAAGCAGCCTCCCGGTCGCACGTTCGGGGAGGGCGACCGGACCAGCAGCAGCACCGCGTCCGTCGGCACCGCCGCGCTGCCGCGGGCCGGGCTGACCAACGTCCGGGTCAACGACCCGACCGCCGACCGCTTCCAGGTGGACCAGACCACACAGAGCGGGACCTCGGTGGCGGTGGTCGGGAGCAACGTGGCGGTCGGGTACAACGACTCGCAGCAGGCGTTGCTCGCGCTCACCGACGGCACCGACCTGGCCGGCTACTCCTACTCCAGCGACGGTGGCCGGACATTCACCGACGGCGGTACCCTGCCGAACCCGCTGAACTTCCTCAACATCGGCGACCCGTGGCTGACCAGCGACCGGGCCGGCCGGATGTACTACGCGACGCTGACCTACGACGTCAACGTCGGGAACCTCGAGGTGGCGGTGGCCCGTTCCACCGACGGCGGCCGGACCTGGGCCGAGCCCCAGCTGGCCTCGCCAAAGGACGACTCGGCGTACTACCTCAGCGACAAGGACGCGATCACCGCCGGACGGGACCCTCGGGTCGCCAGCCAGGACAATCTGTACGTCGCCTGGGACGACGTGGCCGTTGACGGCCAGACCGGCGACTACACCAGCGGGCTCCCGGTGGCGAACTCCACAGACGGCGGCCAGACATGGTCCCTGCACTACCTTGACAAGATCGCCAACGCCGCGAACAGCTGCAGCTTCACCCAGTACCACGGGGCGCAACCGCTCGTCGACCCGGCGAACGGCACGCTGTACGTGGCGGCCGCGAAGATCGAGGTGACCGACCCGGACTGCTCCGGCGGCCAGGTCGCGCTGTCCCAGGTGATCTTCAAGTCCACCGACGGCGGCAACACCTTCGGCCCGGCCGTCACGGTCTCCCCGGTGACGGCGGCCTCGCCGAGCGGGGCGCTGGAACTCGGCCCCGGTATGGTCATGCAGACCGCCGAGTTCCCCACTCTCGCGCTGCGCGCCGGCACCCTGTGGCTGGCCTGGAACGACGGCACCACCCGCCACAGCCACATCCAGCTGGCCACCTCCGCCGACGGCGGGGCGACCTGGACCGTCGCGCCGGCCACCACCGGCACCGGTGACGAGGTGCAGCCCGCGCTGTCCGCCGACCGCGAGGGCCTGCACCTGGCCTACTACCAGCGCAACGCCGACAACACCCTGGACACCGTAGTGGCCGACTCCACCGACGGCGGCAGCCACTTCACCGCCAAGGCGATCACCTCCGAGTCATTCCCGGGCGTCCGGACCGTGCCCCAGTTCGACCCGCAGCTCGCCTTCGGCTACATGGGCGACTACATCGCGAACGTCTCCGACGGCAGCCACCAGTACTTCGCCTGGGGCGACAACCGCAACCGGATCACCAACTTCACCCACCCGCAGGGC
>JBKOWA010000443.1:0-5074 GCA_046724155.1 Actinomycetota bacterium | reverse complement strand
GTGGAGAAGTTCACAAATATTATTGAGGATTGAGTAGTGGGTTACCACCGTGTCATCCTTGGCTGGTTTGCGGGATCTTCATACCAGCGAAGCGGCCTGGGTGGGATTCCGCACGTTAGCCCGGTCACATCTTTGAACCGTTGACACTCCTTGTGACGTGCGCTTGACGCTACGCCGTAAGTCTGACTTTCAGAAACTGCACGGCTCAGTCTGCTCCCGGATGTAAGGTACGCTGTTGTTCGCTTTGCTTGGCCGTTTCGCCTATCGCCACCGCTGGTGGGTCACTGCGGGCTGGCTGGTCGTCCTGGTTGCCGGGATGCTCTTCGGCTCCAGCGTGTTCGACCGGCTGAAAGATGCCAGAGGCGCCGACAATGTCGAGTCGGCCGAGGTCGAGCGGATACTCGCGGAGGTCGGCGGGGTCGAGGCCGACGTCTGGATCCTGCTCGACGGTATGGCGGTGAGCGATCCACAGCTAGGTAGCAGTGTGGCCGCCCTGGCCCGCGACCTGCGCGCGATGCCCGATGTGGGCGCGGTCACCGGTCCGGGCAGCGCGGACCTCCACGTGAGCACAGACGCCGGTCCGAGTCCAGAGCCAGACCCGGCAACAGGTATGGTCGCCAAGGACGGGACAGCGCTGCTTCTCACCGTCGATCTGCGGCAGGGCATCGGGCCGTCGGACACCAAGCGGGTGGTCGACGAGATCACCGCGCGGGTCCAGGCCGTGGACGTGCCCCGGACACTGGTCGGTGGCCCCGTGCCGCTGACGACCGAGCTCCAGACCGTCTCGCAGCAGCAGCTCGCTCGCGGCGAGTTGATCGCGCTGCCGTTCATGGTCGTGCTGCTGATGCTCGCCTTCCGCGGGGTGCTGGCCGCGCTGCTGCCGCTGCTGATCGCGGCGGTGTCCGTGGTCGGCACGCTGCTCGTCCTGCTCGGGGTCAGCTACGCCACCAAGGTGAGCCCGTACGCCGTCAACGTGATCACCATGGTGGGCCTGGGGCTGGCCGTCGACTACGCACTGCTGCTGGTCAGCCGGTTCCGGGAGGAGCGTGCCGCGGGCCGGGTCGAGGTCGAGGAAGCCGTCACCCGGATGACCGCCACCGCGGGCCGGACCGTAGTGTTCTCCGCGGTTACCGTCATTGTGGCGCTGGTCGGGCTGCTGGTCTTCGACGAGCCGATGCTGCGGTCGCTAGCCTGGGGCGCCATCGGCGTCGTCACGCTGACCGCCGCGGCCGCCCTCACCCTGGTGCCGGCCTTCCTGCGGCTGTGCGGCCGGCGGATCAAACCCGCGCCCGCGGCATCCGCGACGGGCGACCATGGCATGTTCTACCGGCTGGCACGATGGACGCAACGGTTCGCGGTGGTCCTCACGCCGCTGCTGGTGGCCGGGCTGGTCGTGCTGGCGGTGCCGATGGGCCACGCCGAGTGGGGCAACACCGGTCCCGACTCGCTCCCGCCGTCCTCACCGACCAGGCAGCTCGCCGAGGTCGTGCAGGAGCGCTTCCCGGCCGGGGGGAGCACTTCGGTCACCGTCGTGGCCGACATCGTGCCCGACTCCCCTACCGCTACCCGCTTGGTCACCTGGCTCGAGGCGCGGCCCGGCGTGGCCGCCGTGCGGGTACGACCGAAGGCGCCCGCCGGCACAACGGTGCTGGAGGTCCTGCCCAGCGGGCCGACCCGGGAAGCCACCGCCAAACAGATCGTCCGCGACATCCGCGGCCTCGACCTGGCCAGGCAGGTGCACGTGCTGGCCGGTGGGCCGCCCGCTGTCCTGGTGGACTTCCTGGACTCGGTCGGTCAGCGCCTGGGCTGGGCCATCAGCGTGCTGGCCCTGGCCACCCTGGCTCTGCTTTTCCTCATGACCCGCTCCGTCGTGGTGGCGGTCAAGGCCATCGTGATGAACGTCCTGTCCCTAGGCGCCAGCCTCGGCGCGCTGATATGGATCTTCCAGGACGGGCATCTGAGCGGGCTGCTCGGCTTCGACCCGGTCGGCTCGATCGACCTCACCATACCCATGGTGATTTTCGTCCTGGCCTTCGGCCTGTCCATGGACTACGAGGTGTTCCTGCTCTCGCGTATCAAGGAGCACTACGACAGGACCGGCGACACCGACCAGGCCGTCGCGATCGGGCTGCAACGCAGCGGGCGGATCGTGACCATGGCGGCCGCCCTCATGATCGTGGTGTTCCTGGGCTTCACGGCCGGTGACGTGCTGGCGGTCAAAGAATTCGGCCTCGGCCTGGCCTTGACGATCCTGATCGACGCCACGGTAGTGCGCACCCTGCTGGTGCCCGCGGTCATGAAGCTCATGGGCCGCTGGAACTGGTGGGCACCCGGAACACGGCGCGCGGTGCCTGGGCCAATGGTCCTTGCGAGCGCGGGCCGAGAGGGTCTCGGATACGCAGATCGCCGGCCGGTTGAAGGTGACGGACAAGACGGTGGCGCGGGCGCTGGAGCAGGACATGCCGTCAGCGGCGGCGGTCCAAGACGAACTTGGCCTCGACGCCAAGCCCGAGCTCGTGGCCGGCACCGAGCCCGAGGTCGTGGCCGACACCGACGCTGAGGCCGTGGTCGTGGTCGTGGCCGACACCGTGGCCGTGGCCGACACCGGGTCCGGGGCCGTGGTTGGGGGTGGGTCGGCGCGTATTGGTGAGGTTCGGTTCTCGTATGCCGGGCCGATGCTGCTGCATGCGTTCGGTGCCCGCGTCGGGGCCGACCGGGTGTTCGCTTCGGCGGGTGTGCCGGTGGCGGGGCAGATTCTCGAGCCCGCCCGGCCAACGCGGCAAACACGTCCTGCCCGACCGCGGTGGACAACGATCCGTCCAGCGCGGCGCTGACCTCCCCATGCATGTAGCGCACCACCTGGGTGCGCAGCCGGCCTCCACCGCCGAACCGCTGGTCCAGCGCCCGGAAATGGCTCACCGTCTCAGATCACCTGCTACGCCGACGGCGTACCGCAGTGCCGGCTGCTGCTCGCCGTCACGCCGACCGACGCGAACCGCACCGTCCAGCACATCGCGGTGGCGGTGGAGCGGACCGGACGGTTCTGGCGCGACCTGCTGCACTTCCTCGTCAACCGGGTCGAGGTCAACCTCGCGTCAGACCAGGTCCTGCCGGTCCTCAACACCGCCCGGCCCGGCGACCACCATGGCATCTGTGTCGACGGCGACCACGGCGTCCTGACGTTCCGTAGGTACTACCAGTCCTGGGTCGACCGGGTGGCCGAAGATGCCTAGTGTCGCCATGCTCGGCGACCTGAGCCATCGCACCGTGACGACCCACGACGTTCAGAAGAGGCACACATGGCATGGATCCTGCTGTTCGCTGCCATTGCCGCCGAGGTCACCGGGACAACCGCGCTCAAACAGAGCGCCGGGTTCAGCAAGGTCGTCCCGACGATCGTCATGGGCGTGGGCTACCTGCTGGCCTTCGTACTGCTCGCCCTTGCGGTCAAGCATCTGCAGGTCAGCATCGCCTACGCGGTCTGGTCGGGCGCGGGCACAGCCGCGATCAGCGTCATCGGTGTGTACGCCTTCGACGAACCGTTCACCATCGCGAAGATCATCGGGATACTGCTCATCATCGGCGGTGTAGTGACGTTGAACCTCGCCAGCCCCGGGTAAGCCGGTAACGCGCGTGGCCCTACCACGTCTCGACGCGATCGATCCAGACGTTCTGGATGCTGCTACGCGGTCCGGGCAGCTCACCGCGCGGCTGCGGCTCACCGACGCCAAGGGACACCCGCTGTGCGCCCAGGTGCGCTCCGCCAGCAGCAGGTCACGGGGCCAGCGCCTAGTCGCTGCGCGGCCGGGCCGCCTCCGCCCTGGGGCCGGCGCGTGACCAGTTGGCCGCCGCACCGGGCCGCGGCCGGCCGCCTCCGGTGGCCCAGGTCGGCATGAGCGCAATTCGGCGGCACCCAAAGCTGTCCGGCGTTTCTGGTGCTGCCGGCTCGGAACAGTGGACTTTGTCGTCACCGGGAAAACGTCGCCGCGGACAGCGCCGAGGGGGTAATTTGCGCTGCGGGGGGGTTGCCGGACGAGGGGGAGCATGGGTACCGAACGGGAGCTGGGCCGGCGGGGAGCGCTGCCCGCACGCGAGGCCGCCTTGCCGGCAGCCGGCAGGCAGGGTGGGGGTGAGCCGCTGCGGTCTCTGGAGCGGGGGGTGCTCGGCCTGCAGCAGGCAGCGGGCAACCGGGCGGTGTCCGCGGTGTTGGCCGGGCCGGGTCAGCCGCTGCCGCAAGCGGTACGCGGGCAGCTGGAGCGCGCCTGGCAGGTGCCGCTCGGTCACGTGCGGCTGCACACCGACGCGGACGCGGCCCGCCTGACCCGTGAGCAGGACGCCTTGGCGGTCACCCGGGGCAGGGACGTGTTCGTTGACACCTCCGCGGTCAACCTGGACCGTGCCGGCGGCCTCCTGGTGCTGGCACACGAGGTGGCGCACACGCTGCAGCCGGTCGACCCGTCCGGCGGCACGGGCGGTGCCGCCGCTGAGCGGGAGGCGCACCGACTGGCACCGATGGCGCTCACCGGCCGGGAAACGCCGGCTCCGGTCCAGCGGCGGGGTGCCGCGCAGCTTTGCGGTTCACGCGGGCCGAGAGCAGCCAGATCTCCACCCTGGAGGAGGTCATCGAGACGGCGCGCAGCCTTGCGCTGCAGGCCTCGCACGGCGGCCACGGCAGCATCAACCAGGGCGAGCTCGTACGCCGGGCGGGCGGCTCCAGCCTCCGCGACGTCGCCACCCTTGGCCTGCTGACCTCGCCGGGGACCCTGGCCCACCGTTACCTCTACACCTGCGCCGCCGGCCTGATCGACATGCGGCACTTCTACCAGCTGGCCTACATCGCCAACTGGCAGAACAACCGGTACGCCACCTACCAGGGCCGCGAGCACGAGCTGGAAGCCGAGCCGACGTCCCGGTTCGCGCCGGAGGACACCCCGTCGAATGCGCTGGGTGCCTTCTTCGGCGAGCACGAGTCCTACGATTCCGTCGAGGAGCTCGTCACCCACCTGCGGCAGTACCTGTCGTCCTGCCACCCGATCGACTTCCATAGCCTGTCACCGGCGGACCAGGACCGGGT
>JBKOWA010000329.1:0-5580 GCA_046724155.1 Actinomycetota bacterium | reverse complement strand
TATCAAAAGGTACCATAGATTCCAGTCCAGGATATCCGTGATACCTGAGCCTCAACCGCGACCTGATCTCGATCATCGCCGGGTGACCCCAGCCGGGTCGGGGTGCGAGGGCCGGTGACGCAGGATACTGGTGCCGTGGCGGACGTGGTGGTGGTCGGGGCCGGGCACAACGGGCTGGTGGCCGCGGTGCTGCTGGCGCGGGCCGGGCTGGCGGTCACGGTGCTGGAGCGGGCGGGGGTGGTCGGCGGGGCGTGCCGTACGGAGTATCCGTTCGCCCGGGCTCCTGGGCTGGCGGCGTCCACGGGGGCGTACCTGCTCGGGCCGATGCCGCCGGAGCTGCTGGCGAGTCTTGGTGTCGAGCTGCCGCTGGTGCGCCGGGACCCGCACTACTTCCTGCCCACGCTGGATGGCCGGCACCTGTTGCTGGGGCGGGATCCGGTGGTCAACCGGCGGCAGTTCGCCGAGTTCTTCACCGAGGACGATGCCCGTGCGGACGAGGCGCTGGCCGCTGAGCTGGCTGCGCTGCGCGAGGACCTGGCGCCGGCCTGGCTGGCCGAGCCGCTGCCGGTGGAGCAGACCGCCGAGCGGTACCTTCGGCCGCGGCTGCGGGACACGTTCGTGGCCATGGTGCGCGGCTCGGCGATGGACTACCTGGGCCGGTTCGGGTTCACGTCGGAGCTGCTGACCGCGATGTACGCGATCACCGACGGCATGCCCGGGCTGACCGGCTCGCCGTGGACCCCCGGCTCCGGGCACAACCTGCTGGTGCACAACATGTGCCGGCTGCCCGGCTCGCAGGGCACCTGGATGGTGGTCCGCGGCGGCATGGGCACCGTTACCGCGACGCTCGCCGAGGCCGCGGTGCGGGCCGGCGTCCGGCTGCGGCTCGGGGTCGCGGCGGACCGGGTCGCGTTCACCGGCGGTGCGGTGTCGGGGGTCGTCACCGCGGACGGCGGGGATACCTCGGGCGGCGGGGACAGCGTGGGCGGGAGGGACCGCGTGGGCGGCGAGGAGGTGCCGGCCCGGGCAGTGCTGGTGGCCACCGACGTGTTCCGGCTGCCCGGGCTGCTCGGCGACCGGCTGCCGGCCACGCTGGCCGCCGCCCTGAACGGCTGGGCGCGGGTCTCGCCCGGGCAGACCCTGAAGGTGAACCTGGCGCTGTCCGGCCTGCCCCGGTTCGCCGCGCTGCCGGACGACCGCGGCCAGCACGGCACCACCGTGCACCTGCTGCCGGCGGGCAACGGCGCAGTGCCGAACGGCGACGGCGGGGTGCAGCACGGCAGCCGCGTGCTGCCGGCGGACGGCCACGGCGTGCTGGACGGCCTGCGGGCAACGTTCGACGACGCTGCGGCCGGCCGGCTGCCGACGGCCCCGCCGCTGGAGTGGTACCTGCACTCGACCGTCGACCCCTCGCTGCAGGACGGCAACGGCAACCACTCCAGCGCGCTGTTCGTGCAGGGCGTGCCGCACGAGGTGGCCGGGTCGAGCTGGGCCGCGGAGAAGGACGGGTACGTGGACCGGCTGCTCGGCCTGGTCGAGGCCTACGCTCCGGGCACCCGGGACCTGCTGGTCGACGTGCACGCGCTGGCCCCGCCGGACATCCGCGACCACTTCGGCATCACCAGCGGGAACATCTTCCACGTCAACAACACGGTGTCGTTCACCGACCGGATGCCGTACGCCACCGGCGTGCCCGGGGTGTACGCCGGCGCCGCCGGGTGCTTCCCCGCCGGCTCGGTGATCGGCGCCGCCGGGCACAACGCGGCCCACCGGATGCTGCGTGACCTCGAGGTGTCCTGAGCGCGACGTAGGCGTGTCCTGAGAGTGGCTCGGTAGCGTGCACCGCAGCTGGGGGCTGGCCGGGCCGCCCAGGTGCCCCATGGGCCGGCCATGTCTCTACGGGGGCGGCCAGGTCTGCATTTGGGTACCACCGCGCGTAGCCTGTGTGGGGGCCAGGCAGTGGGGGCCAGGCACCCCCTTGGCACGAGGTAGAGAAAGAGGCGACACCAGGCGTGTCCACGCAGTCCAAGCACCCGTCAGATTTCGGCCCGAACGAGTGGCTCGTGGAGGAGATGTACCAGCAGTATCTCTCCGACCCGTCCAGCGTCGACGCCGCGTGGCACGACTTCTTCGTCGACTACCGGCCCGGGGAGCCGGCCGGCGGCCAGGCGGCCCAGGACGGCAGGGCCCAGCAATCCAGGGCCCAGCAAGCCAGGGCCGAGCAGGGCGCGGCCCGGCAGGGCGGGCCCCAGCAGGCCGCACCACAGCAGGCCGCACCTTCGGCCGGCGGGCCGGCGGCTCGGCAGCCGGCCACCCCGTTAGCCCAGGCGCCGGCGTCCCGGGCCGGCAGGCCGCCGGTCCCGGTTCCGGCCGATGCCGCCACCACCCCGCTGCGCGGTGCCCTGGCCCGGGTCGTGGCCAACATGGAGACCTCGCTGACCGTGCCGACCGCGACCAGCGTGCGCGCGATGCCGGCCAAGCTGCTGTCCGACAACCGGATCGTGGTCAACAACCACCTGCGCCGGGCCCGCGGCGGCAAGGTCAGCTTCACCCACCTCATCGGGTACGCGGTGGTCAAGGCGCTGGCCGACCGCCCGGAGATGAACAACTCCTACGCCGAGGTCGACGGCCGCCCGACGCTGGTCAAGCCCGAGCATGTCAACCTCGGCCTGGCCATCGACCTGCCCAAGGCGGACGGCAGCCGGTCGCTCGTGGTGGCCTCCGTCAAGGCGGCCGAGGAGATGAACTTCCGCGAGTTCTGGCTGTCCTACGAGGAGATCATCCGGCGGGCCCGGCAGGGCAAGCTCAACACCGACGACTTCACCGGCACCACGATCAGCCTGACCAACCCCGGGACGATCGGCACCAACCACTCGATGCCGCGGCTGATGGCCGGCCAGGGCGTGATCATCGGCGTCGGCGCGATGGAGTACCCGGCCGAGTTCCAGGGGATGTGCGAGGAGACGCTGGCCGACCTGGGCGTCAGCAAGATCGTCACGCTGACCAGCACCTACGACCACCGCATCATCCAGGGCGCCCAGTCCGGGGAGTTCCTGCGCCGGATCCACGAGCTGCTGCTGGGCGAGGACGGCTTCTACGACGAGGTCTTCGAGGCGCTGCGGGTGCCGTACGAGCCGGTGCGGTGGATGCCGGACCGGGTCTTCAGCCACGAGGGCCAGATCGACAAGGCGGCCCGGGTCATCGAGCTGATCAACGCCTACCGCACCAACGGCCACCTGATGGCCGACACCGACCCGCTGGAGTTCGAGCTGCGGCGGCACGACGACCTGGACATCACCAAGCACGGGCTGAGCCTGTGGGACCTGGACCGGGAGTTCTCGGTCGGCGGGTTCGGCGGCCGGCGGACCATGAAGCTGCGCGAGATCCTCGGGGTGCTGCGGGACGCCTACTGCCGCCGGGTGGGCATGGAGTACATGCACATCACCGACCCGGAGGAGCGGGCCTGGCTGCAGGAGCGGGTCGAGGGCCGGCAGTTCCAGCTCAGCCGGGTGGAGCAGAAACATGTCCTGGCCCGGCTGAACGTGGCCGAGGCGTTCGAGACGTTCCTGCAGACCAAGTACGTCGGCCAGCGCCGGTTCAGCCTGGAGGGCGGGGAGAGCCTGATCCCGCTGCTGGACGCGGTGATGCGCAGGGCCGCCGCCGAGCAGCTGGACGAGGTGTGCATCGGCATGGCGCACCGCGGGCGGCTGAACGTGCTCACCAACATCGCCGGCAAGAGCTACGGCCGGGTGTTCCGGGAGTTCGAGGGCAACATCGACCCGGCCACGGTCAGCGGCTCCGGCGACGTGAAGTACCACCTGGGCACGTCCGGCACGTTCACCGACCGGCTGACCGGCGCGACCATCGACGTCACGCTGACCGCCAACCCGAGCCACCTGGAGGCCGTCGACCCGGTGCTGGAGGGGATGGTCCGGGCCAAGCAGGACATCCTGGACAAGGGCGAGAGCGGTTTCACCGTCCTGCCGGTGCTCATCCACGGCGACGCCGCGTTCGCCGGGCAGGGTGTGGTGGCCGAGACGCTCAACCTGTCCCAGCTGCGCGGCTACCGCACCGGCGGCACGGTGCACCTGATCATCAACAACCAGGTCGGCTTCACCACCAGCCCGAAGTCGGCCCGGTCCAGCCTGTACTGCACCGACGTCGCGCGGATGATCCAGGCGCCGATCTTCCACGTCAACGGCGACGACCCCGAGGCGTGCGTGCGGGTGGCCCAGCTCGCGATGGAGTACCGCCAGGCGTTCAAGAAGGACGTCGTCATCGACATGCTGTGCTACCGCCGGCGCGGCCACAACGAGGGCGACGACCCGTCGATGACCCAGCCGTTGATGTACGAGATCATCGACGCCAAGCGCAGCGTGCGGAAGCTGTACACCGAGGCGCTGATCGGCCGCGGCGACATCACGGTGGCCGAGGCCGAGGAGGCGCTGCGTGACTACCAGGAGCAGTTGGAGAAGGTGTTCCTGGAGACCCGCGACCCCAGCGGCAGCCCCGCCCGGCAGCCGCTGAAGGCGCAGCCGGAGGACGAGGAGGTCAGCACCGCCACCAGCCTGGAGGCGATCAAGCGGATCGGTGACGTGCACGTCTCGCTGCCGCAGGGGTTCACCGTGCACCCCCGGCTGCAGCGGGTGCTGGAGCGGCGGGCGGCGATGGCCACCGAGGGCGGCATCGACTGGGGGATGGGCGAGCTGATCGCCGTCGGCTCGCTGCTGCTGCAGGGCATCCCGGTGCGGCTGGCCGGCCAGGACAGCCGGCGCGGCACGTTCGTCCAGCGGCATGCCGTGCTGCACGACAAGAACACCGGAACGGAGTACACCCCGCTGCGCTACCTCGACGAGGGGCAGGCCCGGTTCTGGGTGTACGACTCGCTGCTGAGCGAGTACGCGGCGATGGGCTTCGAGTACGGCTACTCGGTGGCCAACCCGAAGGCGCTGGTGCTGTGGGAGGCGCAGTTCGGCGACTTCGCCGACGGCGCGCAGTCGATCATCGACGAGTTCATCTCCGCCGGCGAGGCCAAGTGGGGCCAGCGCTCGGACGTGACGCTGCTGCTGCCGCACGGCTACGAGGGGCAGGGCCCGGACCACAGCTCGGGGCGGATCGAGCGGTTCCTGCAGCTGTACGCGGACAACAACATGTGGGTCGCCTGCTGCACCACGCCGGCGAACTACTTCCACCTGCTGCGCAAGCAGGCGCTCGGCGTGGTCACCCGGCCGCTGATCGTCTTCACCCCGAAGTCGTTGCTGCGGCACCGGCAGGCGGTCTCGGCGGTGGAGGACTTCACCACCGGCACGTTCCAGCCGGTGATCCCGCCGGCCGGGCTGGCCGACCCGGGCGCGGTGCGGCGGGTGCTGCTGTGCACCGGCAAGGTGTACTACGACCTGCTCGCCCACCACGCCGACGGCACGCGGGACGACGTCGTGATCGTCCGGGTCGAGCAGCTCTCGCCGATCCCGGCGGCCGCCATCGAGCGGACGCTGGCCGCCTTTCCGAACGCCGCCGAGCACGTCTGGGTGCAGGAGGAGCCGCTGAACCAGGGCGCCTGGCCGTTCCTCGCGCTCAACC
>JBKOWA010000587.1:0-4034 GCA_046724155.1 Actinomycetota bacterium | reverse complement strand
GTGCCCAGGTGTGCCCGTCGCGGGCCAGCCACAGCACGTCGCCGGCCCGGGCGTACGCGTACCGGCAGGTGCGTCCGGCGTAGCTGACCAGCAGCGCCGGGCCGTCCCGGCGGGCCGTCGCGGGCACCGCCGGGCCGTCCGCCACCCGTACCTCGGCGGCTCCCGCGGTGCCACGGACCCGGACCTCGACCGGCGGCCGGCCGGGCGTCTCGATCCGCCACACCGCCCAGGCCGGCTCGCCGACCCGCCAGCCGCCCGGGATGTCCCACGGGTCGGTCACCCGGCCCGGGCCGGCCGTGCCCGGCCCGGCCAGGGAGAGCAGCCGCTCCAGGCCGGCCGCGGCCAGCACCTCGTCCGGCACCTCGTGGCCGGCCAGCCGGGCCAGCCGGCGCTCCACCAGGCCGGTGTCCAGCCGGCCGGCCACCACGTCCGGGTCGGCCAGCAGCGCACGCAGGAACCCGACGTTGGTCGTCAGGCCTAGCACGACGGTGTCGGCCAGCGCGCCGTCCAGCCGGCGGCGGGCCGACTCCCGGTCCGGCCCCCAGGCGATCACCTTGGCCAGCATGGGGTCATACCTCGACCCGACCTCGATACCCGCGAGCAGCCCGGAGTCGACCCGGACGTGCGGCAGGTCGGGCTCGGCCAGCGCCAGCACCGGGCCCCCGGTCGGCAGGAACCCCCGCGCCGGGTCCTCGGCGTACACCCGGGCCTCCATGGCGTGCCCGGTCAGCCGCACGTCCGGCTGGCCGAAGCCGAGCGGCTCGCCGGCCGCCACCCGCAGCTGCCACTCCACCAGGTCCAGCCCGGTGACCAGCTCGGTGACCGGGTGCTCGACCTGCAGCCGGGTGTTCATCTCCATGAAGAAGAACTGCGACGGCGCGTCGGCCGGCACGATGAACTCGACGGTGCCGGCCCCGGTGTAGCCCACCGACCGGGCCGCCTCCACCGCGGCGGCGCCCATCCGGGCCCGGCCGGCCTCGTCCAGCAGCGGGGACGGCGCCTCCTCGATGATCTTCTGGTGCCGGCGCTGCAGGCTGCACTCGCGCTCGCCGAGGTGCAGCACGGTGCCGTGCGCGTCGGCCAGCACCTGGATCTCGACGTGCCGCGGCCGCTCGACGTACCGCTCCAGCAGCAGCGTGTCGTCGCCGAACGCGCTGCGGGCCTCCCGCCGGGCGGCCGCGACCTCCTCGGCCAGCTCCGGCGCACTCCGGACCAGCCGCATCCCCTTGCCGCCGCCGCCGGCCGACGGCTTGAGCAGCACCGGGAACCCGGTCTCGGCGGCGGCCGCGGCCAGGTCGGCGTCGGTCAGCCCGGACTCGGCCCGGCCGGGCACCACCGGCACCCCGGCGGCCGACACCAGCTGCTTGGCCCGGATCTTGTCGCCCATCGCCTCGATGGCCGCCGCCGGCGGGCCGACGAACACCAGCCCGGCCCGCTCGCAGGCCCGCGCGAAGGCGGCGTTCTCGGCCAGGAACCCGTACCCCGGGTGCACCGCCTGGGCGCCGGTCTGCGCGGCGGCAGCCAGGATCCGTTCGATGGACAGGTAGCTTTCCGCGGCTGCACTCGGGCCGATCCGGACCGCGGTGTCGGCCTCGCGCACGTGCCGGGCGCCCTCGTCGGCGTCGGAGAACACCGCGACCGACCGGATGCCGAGCCCGCGCAGCGTGCGCATGACCCGGACCGCGATCTCCCCCCGATTCGCGACCAGCACCGTGTCAAACATCCCAGCTCACCGGTGCTCCCTCCTCGACTCGACCACGCTTTCCAATCGCCGCCGCTAGGCGGCCGTTCTGGACCCGACCCCGCGGCGGGCGGGCGAAGCCTCGCCCGCATACCTAACATCCCAGCTCACCGGTGCCCCCTCCCCAACTCGACCACGCTTTTCCGATCGCCGCCGCCAGGCGGCCGTTCTAGACCCAACCACAGAGCGGGCGGGCGAAGCCTCGCCCGCATACCTCACATGCGGAATACCCCGTAGCGGACGGGAGGCAGCGGGGCGTTGGCCGCCGCGGACAGCGCCAGCCCGAGCACCATCCGGGTGTCCATCGGGTCGATCACCCCGTCGTCCCACAGCCGGGCGGTGGAGTAGTACGGGTTGCCCTGCGCCTCATACTGCTCGCGGATCGGCCGCTTGAACTCCTCCTCCGCCTCGGCCGGCCACTGCTCGCCGGCCGCCTCGAGCTGGTCGCGCCGCACGGTGGCCAGCACCGAGGCCGCCTGCTCGCCGCCCATCACCGAGATCCGCGCGTTCGGCCACATCCACAGGAACCGCGGCGAGTAGGCCCGCCCGCACATTGAGTAGTTCCCCGCGCCGAACGAGCCGCCGACGATCACCGTCAGCTTGGGCACCCGGGCGCAGGCCACCGCGGTCACCATCTTCGCCCCGTGCTTGGCGATCCCGCCGGCCTCGTACTCGCGGCCCACCATGAAGCCGGTGATGTTCTGCAGGAACACCAGCGGGACCGACCGCTGGTCGCACAGCTCGATGAAGTGCGCGCCCTTGAGCGCGGACTCGCTGAACAGGATGCCGTTGTTGGCCACCAGGCCCACCGGGTGGCCGTGGATGCGGGCGAACCCGGTCACCAGCGTGCTGCCGTACTCGGCCTTGAACTCGGCGAACCGGGACCCGTCGACCAGCCGGGCGATCACCTCGCGCACGTCGTACGGCACCCGGGGGTCGGTGGGCACCACGCCGTACAGCTCGCCGGGGTCGACGGCCGGCTGCTCGGTCGGCGCGACGTCCCAGGGCCGTGGCGGCCGCGGGCCGAGCGTGGACACGATGGTGCGCACGATCTGCAGCGCGTGCGCGTCGTCCTCGGCCAGGTGGTCGGTGACGCCGGAGATGCGCGCGTGCAGCTCGCCGCCGCCCAGCTCCTCGGCGCTGACCACCTCGCCGGTGGCGGCCTTCACCAGCGGCGGCCCGCCCAGGAAGATCGTGCCCTGGTTGCGCACGATCACCGCCTCGTCGCTCATCGCCGGCACGTACGCGCCGCCGGCGGTGCAGGAGCCGAGCACGGCGGCGACCTGCGGGATGCCGCGGGCCGACATTGTCGCCTGGTTGTAGAAGATCCGGCCGAAGTGGTCCCGGTCCGGGAACACCTCGTCCTGGCGGGGCAGGAACGCGCCGCCGGAGTCCACCAGGTAGATGCAGGGCAGGTTGTTGGCGAGCGCGACCTCCTGGGCGCGGAGGTGCTTCTTGACCGTCATCGGGTAGTAGGTGCCGCCCTTGACCGTGGCGTCGTTGGCGACGACCACGCACTCCCGGCCGGACACCCGGCCGACCCCGGTGATGATCCCGGCGGCCGGCGCCTCGTCGCCGTACATGCCGGTGGCGGCCAGCGGGGACAGCTCCAGGAACGGCGAGGCCGGGTCCACCAGGGCGTCCACCCGGTCCCGGGGCAGCAGCTTGCCGCGCTCGGTGTGCCGGGTGCGGGCCTTCTCCGGGCCGCCGGGCCGGGCCGCCGCGAGCCGCTGCCGCAGGTCGCCCACCAGCTCAGCGTGCTCCTTGGCGTACCGCAGGAACGCCTCGCTGCTCGGGTCGGCGGTGCTGCGCAGGCTCGGCGCGTCCATCGTCGCTGCTGACCCCCGGTTAGCCATCGTTAACAGGCCGGGCCGATGCTAACCAGGTTCTCACCGGGGAGTCCAGCGGGCTGGCGGCCGGGCGCGGTCCCCCAGACCCAACCGGAGATTCCGAGTCGGTCGGGTACTGGGGGATCGGCCCTTACCGGGTCCTTGAGTTAACCGGGGCTTGCCCGCGGCGGGCCATCCGCTTTGCGGCTGGATGCGGGACCTACGGCGGAGCTGACGGACCACGCAACCCGGTCAGCTGCGAAGATCCGGCCGTTCAGGGATGGGTCGGTGCTACCGGATCACCCGGTGACGCCGGTGAGAACCGGGAGGTAGCCGAGCCGGTACCCGTCCGAGGTCGGGTGGTACGACTCGCTGAAGTGGAACCAGTCCAGACTGTGCAGCCACCAGGTGCCCGAGCTGCAGATCTGGTGCGGGCCGAAGATGTTGCGCACGTCGCCGAAGGC
>JBKOWA010000476.1:0-11982 GCA_046724155.1 Actinomycetota bacterium | reverse complement strand
GTCCGGGGTGGGCGAGGCGGGGGGAGGCGAGGGACCTGTCATCGCCAGCACGTCGAGCGCCGCGTCGAGCTGCTCCGCGGTGATCGTGCCGCGTTCGACGTGCCCGCGCTCGATCACCACGGCCCGGATCGTCTTGCGCTCGGCCAGCGCCTGCTTGGCGATCTTCGCGGCCTCCTCGTAGCCGAGGTAGCGGTTCAGCGGCGTCACGATGGAGGGGGAGGACTCGGCGTACTCGCGGCACCGCTCGACGTTGGCGGCGATCCCGTCGATGCAGCGGTCGGCGAAGACCCGGGACACGTTGGCCAGCAGCCGGATGGACTCCAGCAGGTTGCGCGCCAGCAGCGGCAGCATGACGTTCAGCTCGAACGCCCCCGAGGCCCCGGCGAATGCCACCGCGGCGTCGTTGCCGATCACCTGCGCGGCCACCATGAGCACCGCCTCGCACAGTACCGGGTTGACCTTGCCCGGCATGATCGACGAGCCGGGCTGCAGGTCCGGCAGCGCGATCTCGGCCAGCCCGGTCCGCGGGCCCGATCCCATCCAGCGCAGGTCGTTGGCGATCTTCGTCAGGCTCACTGCGATGGTGCGGAGCTGGCCGGCGGTCTCCACCAGCGCGTCCCGCGCGCCCTGCGCCTCGAAGTGGTTACGCGCCTCGGTCAGCGGCAGCCCGGTCACCCGGACCAGCTCGGCGATCACCCGGGCGGCGAACCCGGGCGGGGTGTTGATCCCGGTGCCCACCGCGGTGCCGCCCAGCGGCAGCTCGGCCAGCCGCGGCAGCGTGGCAGCCAGCCGCTCCTCGCCGTAGCGCACCGCCGCCGCGTACCCGCCGAACTCCTGGCCGAGAGTGACCGGGGTGGCGTCCATCAGGTGGGTGCGCCCGGACTTCACGACGCCGGCGAACTCGCGCGCCTTCGCCTCCAGCGACTCGGCCAGCCGGCGCAGCGCCGGGACCAGGTCGTGCACGACGGCGGCCGTCGCGGCCAGGTGGATGGCCGACGGGAACACGTCGTTGGACGACTGCGAGGCGTTGACGTGGTCGTTCGGGTGCACGTCCCGACCCAGGCGGGCGCTGGCCAGGGTGGCGACCACCTCGTTGGCGTTCATGTTCGACGAGGTGCCCGACCCGGTCTGGAACACGTCGACCGGGAACTCGCCGTCCCACCGGCCGGCGGCCACCTCGTCCGCCGCCTCGGCGACCGCCGCGGCGAGGTCGCTGGGCAGCACCCCCAGCTCGGCGTTCACCCGGGCCGCGGCCGCCTTGATCCGGCCCAGCGCGGCGATGTTCGCCCGCTCCAGCGGCTGGCCCGAGATCGGGAAGTTCTCGACCGCCCGCTGCGTCTGGGCCCGCCACTTCGCGGCGGCCGGCACCCGCACCTCGCCCATCGAGTCGTGCTCGACCCGGTACTCATCGCTCATGCCGCCCAGTCTCCTCGACGTTCCCCGTTACCCCGTCCCGCACCCTCCACCCCCGCGCCCAGCCGCCCTGCACGTTCTACCCCCGCCCCGCCGTGCACGCTGTCCTGTCCCGGCCGCCCCCCGGCGTGCGAGGATCCCACCTTGTGGCGGTCGCCCCCGCGCCGTCCTACGGCCGACCTATACGTCATTTAGATATGCCGCGTGGATGGCTGAAGCTGATCACGAGCTGGCATTGTGGCACCGCGGTGCTACCGTGTCTGATACGACGCATGATGATGATGGAGGTGACCGTGACCGTGGCGGTCGAAAAGCTCAGCGTTTCCCTGGACCAGGAAGTCGTCGCACGGGCTCGACGGGCGGCGGAGCTGGAGGGAATCTCGCTGTCCGCATGGCTGTCGAAGGCGGCCGAGCAGGCCATCAGCCTGGCGGAGGCAAAGCAGGCGCTCGACGAGTACGTCTCCGCCTACGGCGAGTTGGATGAGGCCGCTGCCCCAGAAATCAATGCCAAACTGGATGCAGCCGGTCTCGGACAGCCTGTCCCGACCGAGGAGCTGGAGGCGAACCGGGCAGCGCTCGCTCGGCTTCGGTCAAGCTACTCGGACGTGAGCGCTGGCGAGCCCAGGAGGTCGGCATGAACCCCCGCCGCCCTATGGTCCTCGACGCCGGTGCCGTGATTCACGCTGAGGCGCATCCGCATGGAGATATCATGCTGGCCTGCCGGCGTACGTTGGGTATGGATCTGCAGCCACTGCTTCCAGCGGTTGTACTCGCCCAGGTCTGGCGCGGCGATCCACGTCAGGCATCCGTCGCCGCATTGCACAAGATGTGTCTGGTGACCCCGTTCGACGACGAGATGGCCGACGATGTCGGGCGCCTCCTCGCGATCAGCAAGACCAGCGACGTCGTCGACGCCGCGGTGGTACTGACGGCGATCGCACACCAGGCGATGATCGTTACATCAGACCCGCTGGATATCCGGCGGCTCCTGGAGGCTGCCTCGAGCCGTCTGCCTCTCGTGGTGGTCTGACCTCGACCGGACCCCGGGCCGCCGACTGTCCGCTCAGGATGGTCGGCGGCTGATGGTCAGGGCGACCGGGCGGGTCACGTCGGCGAAGAAGTCGTTGCCCTTGTCGTCCACCACGATGAACGCCGGGAAGTCGGCCACCTCGATCCGCCAGACCGCCTCCATGCCCAGCTCCGGGTACTCCAGCACCTCGACGTGCCGGATGCAGTCGGCCGCCAGCCGGGCCGCCGGGCCGCCGATCGAGCCGAGGTAGAAACCGCCGAACTTCTCGCAGGCCCGGGTCACCTGCTCCGAGCGGTTGCCCTTGGCCAGCATCACCAGCGACCCGCCGGCCTCCTGGAACTGCGCCACGTAGGAGTCCATCCGGCCGGCGGTGGTGGGGCCGAACGAGCCGGAGGCGTAGCCCGCGGGCGTCTTCGCCGGGCCGGCGTAGTACACGGCATGGTCGCGCAGGTAGGCCGGCATCGGCTCACCGGCGTCCAACCGTTCCTTGATCTTGGCGTGGGCGATGTCCCGGGCCACCACCAGCGGCCCGGACAGCGACAGCCGGGTCTTGACGGGATAACGGCTCAGCTCCGCCCGGATCTCGGCCATCGGGCGGGTCAGGTCGACCCGCACCACGTCGCCGCCGAGGTCCTCCGCGGCGGTGTCCGGCAGGAAACGGGCCGGGTCGCGTTCCAGCTGCTCCAGGAACACCCCCTCGGCGGTGATCTTCGCCAGCGCCTGCCGGTCGGCCGAGCAGGACACCGCGATGGCCACCGGGCAGGACGCGCCGTGCCGGGGCAGCCGGACCACCCGCACGTCGTGGCAGAAGTACTTGCCGCCGAACTGGGCGCCGATCCCGAAGCCGCGGGTCATCGCCAGGATCTCCGCCTCCAGGTCCAGGTCGCGGAACCCGTGCCCGGCCATCGACCCGGCAGTCGGCAGGCCGTCGAGGTACTTGGCGCTGGCCAGCTTCGCGGTCTTCAGCGCGTACTCGGCACTGGTGCCGCCGACCACTACGGCCAGGTGGTACGGCGGGCAGGCGGCGGTGCCCAGCGAGCGCAGCTTCTCGTCCAGGAACGCGCGCATCGACGCCGGGTTCAACACCGCCTTGGTCTGCTGGTACAGGAACGACTTGTTGGCGCTACCGCCGCCCTTTGCCATGAACAGGAACCGGTACTCGGCGCCGGGGGTGGCCTGCAGCTCGATCTGCGCCGGCAGGTTGGACCCGGTGTTCCGCTCCTCCCACATGGTCAGCGGGGCGAGCTGGGAGTACCGCAGGTTCAGCGTGGTGTAGGCGTCGTAGATCCCGCGGGCGATCGCCTCCTCGTCGCGGACCGTGTTGCCCGGGTCGCCGGTGAGCACCAGCTCACCCTTCTTGCCCACCACGATGGCGGTCCCGGTGTCCTGGCACATCGGCAGCACCCCGCCCGCCGACACACTGGCGTTCTTCAGCAGGTCCAGCGCGACGAACCGGTCGTTCGGCGACGCCTCGGGGTCGTCGACGATGGCCCGCAGCTGAGCCAGGTGCGCGGTCCGCAGGTAGTGCGCGATGTCGTGCATCGCCTCCTGCGTGAGCCGGGTCAGCGCCGCCGGCTGCACCTGCAGGAACGTCCGGCCGGCCGCCTGGACGGTAGCCACCCCGTCCGCGCTGACCAGCCGGTAGTCGGTGCGGTCCGGGCCGAGGGGCAGCAGGTCGGCGTAGGCGAACTCGGGCATCGGGTCCTCACTGGAGACGGGGCCATCTGGGAGAGGGAAGCTACCCACGAGCCTAGGGCGGACGCCTCCCGGCGTGCCGCCGTCCCGCCTGACATCAATGGGAGGCGCGCGCCACATGGTCCGGTCGAGTGGAGTCCGGGCAGCCGCCGCGAGTGGGTGGTCTCGGCTGTGCGCCCACAGCCAACTCCGGCGATGGGCGGCTCGCCCATAATCGGCATATACCAACGGCTGACGGTGTAGGGAGGCGCCATGCACACGCTGTACGACACCAGGACGGTGCACCCGCTCGACCGCTACGAATACTACAGGGCAGGGGCTGCTGTCGAACTGGCTCCGGTATCGGTTCACGGACGTTCGCCCGGCCAGCTGCTCGCGGTGAGATCGATCGCCAAGGTCCACGACGTCGAGATCGATGCGCTCGCCTGGGCCGCGGACGGCGAGGTCACGGTGCGCCGCACCGAACATCTGATCCGCGCCAATGATCCCGAGTGCTACCGAATACTTCTCGGTATCACCCCCGGGCTACGGGTAGAACACGCGGATAACCGGGTGAACTTCCGTGCCCGGGATATCGCACTGTACGACACGTCCCGGACCTGGATGGCGACGCACCCGGCAAAGCCGACGCGGACGGTCATGCTGACGTTCCCGCGAGGGCTGGTGCCCATTGACTACGCTGCGGTCCGGCCGCTCGTCGGTACCGTCATACCGCGGAGCCTGCCCGGGCGCAGCCTGGTCGCGCAGTTCCTCATCGGGCTCACCGAACGCGCCGGCACCGACGACCCCAGGCTGGCGGAGGTCCTGCGCGAATGCGCGGTCGGGCTGATCCGGCAGCGACTCGGCGAGCCGACCGGGATCACACCGCACACCCGCCGCCTGCTGTACCGGTCGCGCATCGACGGCATCATCCGCCGGAACCTCGGCAACCCGGCACTCGACCCGGATGAGATCGCCAGGGAAGCCCACATCTCACCGCGGTACCTGTACACCATATTCCGGGACGCCGACCTGACACTGATACAACTACTCAAGCGGCTGCGCCTGCAAGAAGCCCACCGCAGGCTGCAGGACCCGGCACTGGCCAGCACACCTATCAAGGACATCATGGCGGCGGTGGGCTACGTCCGGGCGGACCAGTTCGCCCGCGACTTCCGGCAGCACTTCGGCGTCACGGCCAGCGAGGTACGCCGGTTCGCTGGCGATCGGCCCTCCCGGCGCGAGGTATGAACCGTGGCTCGCCACCGGGACCCGGGCCAGCCGGGTGACTCGCTCGTCCAGATCGACCTCACGCTCAGCCTACCCCGCCAGATCCTCTGGTTGCTGGCCGGTGTCGCCATCAGCCACCTGCACGCATTCAGCGGGATGGCCGAGAAGGCCGGCCACATCCTGCGAGCACTAGCCGTGATCTGATCAGCGGATGGGGCGGTCGAAGTTGATGGAGCTGTAGGCGCGCAGCTTGGTGAGCGAGTGGTAGCTGTCGATGATCCGGATGGTGCCGCTCTTCGAACGCATCACGATCGACTGGGTGCGGGCGCCTCCCGAGCGGTAGCGGACGCCGCGCAGCAGCTCCCCGTCGGTGATGCCGGTGGCGCAGAAGAACACGTTGTCGCTGTTCACCAGGTCCTCGGTGAACAGCACCCGGTCCAGGTCGTGGCCGGCGTCGATCGCCTTCGCCCGTTCCTCCCCGTCCCGCGGCCAGAGCCGGCCCTGGATCACCCCGCCCATGCAGGACAGCGCGCAGGCCGCGATGATCCCCTCCGGGGTGCCGCCGATCCCGGCCAGCAGGTCGACGCCGGTGCCCTCCCGGGCCGCCATGATCGCGCCGGCCACGTCGCCGTCGGTGATGAACTTGATCCGCGCGCCGGCATCCCGTACCTGCGCGACCAGATCCTGGTGCCGGGCCCGGTCCAGGATGCAGACGGTCACGTCCTCCACCGAGGAGCCCTTGGCCTTGGCGACCTGCCGGATGTTCTCGCCGATCGGGGCGGTGATGTCCACCACGTCGGCGGCCTCCGGGCCGGTGCACAGCTTCTCCATGTAGAACACCGCGGACGGGTCGTACATCGTGCCGCGCTCGGCGACGGCTAGCACCGAGACCGCGTTCGGCATGCCCTTGGACATCAGCGTGGTGCCGTCGATGGGGTCCACCGCGACATCGCACTCGGGCCCGTCGCCGGACCCGACCTGCTCGCCGTTGAAGAGCATGGGGGCGTCGTCCTTCTCGCCCTCCCCGATCACGACGACGCCGCGCATGCTGACCGTGCCGATCAATGTGCGCATGGCGTCGACGGCCGCGCCGTCGCCGCCGTTCTTGTCGCCGAGGCCGACCCACCGGCCGGCGGCCATGGCGGCCGCCTCGGTGACGCGGACCAGATCGAGGGCCAGGTTGCGGTCGGGAGCCTCGTGCTCGACGGCAAGCTCCGCGGGTACATCCGACATGAGTGCCTCCTGCAGCCACACTGGGATGCTGCTTGCCCGATCTTCCCAGAGGGCTAACCCGAATGGGCGGGTGACGGAGCGGAACGGCACGTGAGATAGCGGACAGAGCGTGGCGGGTCACGGGGTGGCAACCATGCTCGTGCTGCCGCTCCGGCCCGGTAGGGGCGGACAGCGACCCGGGTTGTCACTCCCGGGCGGGTGGCGAGGTGGCGCGTTCGGCGCGGTCCTTCAGCGCGGCATCCAGCTTGGCGCGGGCCCCGTCCAGCCAGGACTGGCAGATCGCGGCCAGCTCCTCGCCGCGCTCCCACATTGTGAGCGACTCCTCCAGGGTCAGCCCGCCCGCCTCGAGCCGCCGCACCACGTCGGCGAGCTCGTCGCGCGCTCGCTCGTATGTCGGTGCATCCTGCCCGGGGCCGGCCGGGTCGGCTTCCCCGCCCGTCTCGGGGCCGTTCGCTCGACCGCTCATCGCGTGGCCTCCTGCTGCTCCCCGGCCGCCCGCACCTCGGCCGCAACGGTGCCCGCGGCGAGGCGGATCTGCAGCGGGTCGCCGGGGGCCACCTCGGTAGCGCGCCGCACCACCGTGCCGTCGGCCAGCTGCACGATGGCGTACCCGCGAGCGAGCGTGGCGGCCGGGCTGAGCGCGGCGACGCGGGCCCGCCGGTGGGCCAGGTCCTCGTTGGCAGCGCCCAGCCGGGCGGCGAGGCACCGCCGGGCCCGGTCCCGCAGGCCGTCCACCTCGGACTGGCGGTGGCCGATCGTCGCCAGGGGATCGGCCAGCACCGGGCGGGACCGCAGCGCGGCCAACCAGCCGTCCTCAACTTTCAGAAGATTCTGAATGTTTTGCCGGAGGTGACGTAGCTGAACGTTCAGCAGAGCCTGCTGTTCGGCAACATCGGGAACGATCCGCTTGCCCGCGTCGGTCGGTGTCGAGCAGCGGGCGTCCGCCACCAGATCCAGCATCGGGTTGTCCGGCTCGTGCCCGATCGCCGACACCACCGGCGTCAGGCAGGCCGCCACCGTCCGGCACAGGGTCTCGTCGGAGAACGACAGCAGATCCTCCACGCTGCCGCCGCCGCGGGCGATCACGATCACGTCGACATCCCGGTCGGCGTCCAGTCGCCGCACGGCCTCGACCATTTGCGGCACGGCGAGCGAACCCTGCACTGCCACGCTCTCCACCCGGAACCGGACCGCCGGCCAGCGCCGCCGGGCGTTCTCGCAGACATCCCGCTCCGCGGCGCTGGCCCGACCCGTGACCAACCCCACAAGGTGGGGCAGGAACGGCAGCGGGCGCTTGCGGGCCGGGTCGAACAACCCCTCCGCGTGCAGCATCCGCTTGAGCCGCTCGAGCCGGGCGAGTAACTCGCCGACGCCCACCGGCCGGATCTCGCTGGCGCGCAGCGACAGCGTGCCGCGTGCGAAGTAGTACTCCGGCCGGGCCCGGACCACCACCCGGGCGCCGCCGGCAAGCTCGACCGGGTCGAGCAGCTCGCGCCGGCAGGTCACGGACAGGGACACGTCGGCCGCCGGATCGCGCAGCACCAGGAACGCCGTCGCGGTGCCGGGCCGGCGGGTGAGCTGGGCGACCTGGCCCTCCACCCAGACCTCGCCCAGCCGGTTCACCCACTCGGCGATCTTCATCGCGACGACCCGGACCGGCCACGGTTGCTCGGGCGAAGTGGGGTTGGCCACCGTCAGCGCTGGTGAGCCCGGTTGAGCCGGTTCTCCAGCATCGTCAGG
This sequence comes from Actinomycetota bacterium, assembly GCA_046724155.1. GTDB lineage: Bacteria > Actinomycetota > Actinomycetes > Mycobacteriales > JACQDL01 > JBKOWA01. The sequence continues at coordinate 3,662 of JBKOWA010000476.1, read as the reverse complement.
TACGGCGCGCGGGCGGCGTGGGTACGCTCGTGCTCCAGCAGTGCGGCGAGGTCGTCGGCCGACAGCTTCGTCAGCCGGGCACGGACCTGGGCGAGCGTCAGCCGATCGTAGTTCGGCAGCGGCGTCGGGTCCGACTCCGCCGGGTGGGCCGCCCCTGCCGTCGATGCCCTCCTGCCGCCGGCCTTGGCCGACGCGCTGGCCCGCTTGCCCCCGGCTGCCACCGGCGTGACCGACGGCGTTGTGCCGGCCGCGCTGACCGCGTCGCCGCCAGCTGCGGCGGACCGGCCGGCCACCGACCTGCCGGCCGCAGACCTGGCCGCAGCGGTCTCGGGCCTGCTGGTCTTGGCACCGGTGGAACCGGCCCCGGTGGAACCGGCCCCGGTGGACTTGACCGCGCCGGACCTGCGTCCTGCGGGCCTGGCCGGGTGCATGGACTGCTGCGCCTTGGCCCCCCCGGCCCGCGTCGGCGGGTCGGCCCGCGGCTCGCTCGCTCGGTCGGTTCCCGGGGCGTCCAAGGGGACGATCCTGGCTGGGCCTGGCTCGGGTGGCTCACTGGTCGCGGTATCCGCCACGTACTCGTCGTACTCGTCGGCGTCGTCGGCCAGCGTGCCGATCTCCTCATCGGCGAACGCCCAGCCGCCGCCGTCCGGCCGGTATGCCGCCGTCCGCCCGTTCGGGCTTGCCTCGTCCTCGTCGAAGCGGACCCACGGCGGCTGCTCGTCGGGCTCGCGCAGCCCGGCCAGCACCTGGTCGCCACGACCCACCAGGTCGGCGTACCGCTGCTGCACCCTCATCGAGGCCTGCAGCGCCGCGCCGACGGCGACCACCGGCAGGCTGGCCAGCCGGCTCGGCAGCTTGCGCGCCTCCTCCACCGCGGCGGCGGCCAGGCCAGCGGCGGCGCGCAGCGGGGCCGGAATCTCACGCGTCATGTGCCCACTGTGCCGCACCGGCCGGCCGGCCGCCCAGCCCGGGGGTCGGGCCGGTGCCACGTACCATCGCAGGCATGCCGAAGACCGATCACCGCCGCGTCCTGTTGGCCAAGCCGCGCGGCTATTGCGCGGGCGTTGACCGAGCCGTGCTCGCGGTGGAGAAGGCGCTGGACCACTACGGCCCGCCCGTCTACGTGCGCAAGGAGATCGTGCACAACCGGTACGTGGTGCGGACGCTGCAGGCCCGGGGCGCGATCTTCGTCGACGAGACCGACGAGGTGCCCGAGGGGGCGCTGGTGGTGTTCTCCGCGCACGGCGTCTCGCCGGTGGTGCACCAGGAGGCGGCGGACCGGGCGCTGCGTACCATCGACGCCACCTGCCCGCTGGTGACCAAGGTGCACTTCGAGGCCCGCCGGTTCGCCGAGGCCGGATACGACATCCTGCTGATCGGCCACGCCGGGCATGAGGAGATCGACGGCACCATGGGCGAGGCGCCGAACCGCATCCGGCTGGTGGACGGGCCGGAGGACGCCGCCACCGTGCAGGTCCGGGACCCGGAGAAGGTCGTATGGCTGTCCCAGACCACGCTCAGCGTGGACGAGACGATGCGGACCGTGGTGGCGCTGCGGGAGCGGTTTCCGGCGCTGATCGACCCACCCAGTGACGACATCTGCTATGCCACCTCCAACCGGCAGCAGGCCATCAAGCAGATCGCGCCGGAGTGCGAGCTGGTGCTGGTGGTCGGCTCGGCGAACTCCTCGAACTCGCTACGGCTGGTGGAGGTCGCCCTCGAGGTCGGCGCTGCCGCGGCGCACCTGGTGGACGGCGCGGCGGACATTGACGAGGCGTGGCTGTCCGGGGTGTCCACGGTCGGCCTGACCAGCGGTGCGTCGGTCCCGGAGCTGTTGGTCGCCGAGGTGCTGGACTGGCTGGCCACCCGCGGCTACCCGCTGGCCGAGGAGGTCACCGTGACCGAGGAGCGGCTGACGTTCGTGCTGCCGCAGGAGCTGCGCCGCGAGCTGCGCGAGGCGTCCTCGCCCTGACCGGGTGACAGCCCGGCCTGACCCGGCGTTCCCGGCCTGACCCGGCGACCTGGCTCCGCCAGCGGTGGCTGTCAGCGGCGAGCCAGCCGGACGGCCGCGATCACGGCCGCCAGCCCGGTGGCGGCGGCCATCTCCGGGAAGCCGTAGACGAGCCAGTTTGCCAGCAGCGCGGAGAACCTGGTCTTGCTGGTGAACGCGCCGTTGGCGTGCGGGATGGCGGCCAGCGCCGAGACCGTGAGGTAGATCAGCGGCGGCGACACGACGACGGCGAACAGGTCGGTGGTGCGTACCAGCACGGCGGCCAGCACCGCGCCGACCACCAGCGCGATGGCGAAGCCGCGGCGCAGGCCCGGGCCGGTGACCAGGTCGAGGGCGCTGCCCGCCAGCGTGACCACGAACGCCAGTGCCAGCGCGCCGCTGGCGGTCAGCCGGCCCCCGCGCTGTGGTGTGGTGTAGGTGGTGCTCACGCCTGCCTCCGCTTCCCCCCGTTTTTCCGCAGGGTACCCCGGTCAGCGGACGCGAGCCGGCCGCTCGTCCAGCAGTGAGCCCTGCACGCTGACCGGCTTACCGGCCGGCATCGGCACGACCGAGTCTCCGTTGACCAGCACCGGCGCCTGCACCGACCGGGCCAGCGACTCCACCTGGACCGGCGCGGGCAGGTCGCCCTCCACGACGTGCAGCTCGTTCAGCCGGCGGGCGGTGACCAGCACCCGGCTCTCCAGTGAGCTGACCGCCGCGTTGTACTTGCCGACCGCGCTGTTCAGCGCCTTCCCGACCGCCTCGATGTGACCGCCCATGGTGGCCAGCCGGGTGTACAGGTCGCGGGCGAGCCGGTGCACCTGCTGGGCGTTGCGGGCCAACGCCTCCTGCCGCCAGGTGTACGCCACCGTGCGCAGCAGGGCGATCAGCGTGGACGGTGTGGCGATCACCACGTTCTTCCCGAACGCGTACTCCAGCAGCGTCGGCTCCTGCTCCAGGGCGGCGTTCAGGAAGGCGTCCGCCGGCACGAAGCACACCACGAACTCGGGCGTCGGGTCGAACCGCTCCCAGTACGCCTTGCCGGCGAGGGAGTCGATGTGGGCCCGCAGGTGCCGGGCATGGGCCCGCAGGCGCTCGGCCCGCACCGAGTCGTCGCGGGCCTCCATCGCCTCCAGGTAACCGATGAAGGAGACCTTGGCGTCCACCACCACGCGCTTGCCACCGGAGAGCTGGACCACCAGGTCCGGCCGCAGCACGCCGTCCTCGGTGGAGGACGTCTGCTGGGTCTCGAAGTCGCAGTGCTCCACCATGCCGGCCGCCTCGACCACCCGCTGCAGCTGCAGCTCACCCCACCGGCCGCGGACCTGCGGGGCGCGCAGCGCGGTGACCAGCTGCGCGGTCTCGACCCGCAGCTGCTCCGAGCTCTGCCGCATCGTGCCGATCTGGCTGAGCAGCGCCTGGTGCGCCCCGGCCCGGTCCTTCTCCACCGCCCGGAGCTGCGCCTCGACCTTGCCCAGCGTCTCCCGCAACGGACCGACCAGGCCTTCGATGGCCTGCTGCCGGGCGCCCAGGTCGCCGCGCGCCTCGCTGCTCGCCCGGGCCAGCCGCGACTCGGCGAGCGCGATGAACTGCTCGTTGTTCCGCCGCAGCGCCTCGGCGCTGACCGCGTCGAACGCCTCGCGCAACCGTTGCCCGCCCGCCTCCGCCGCGG
>JBKOWA010000075.1:0-2695 GCA_046724155.1 Actinomycetota bacterium | reverse complement strand
AGGTGCACCCGCAGCTGCCCGGGCTGGCCGACCGGGTGCTCGGGGCCACCGAGCCGGCCGTGCTGGCCGACGCCGACCTGGTGTTCCTGGCCCTGCCGCACGGTGCCTCGCCGGCCATCGTCGCCGGGCTGCCCGACGGGGTGCGGGTGGTCGATCTGGGTGCCGACTTCCGGCTGGCCGACCCGGTGGCGTACCAGTGGTACTACCGGCTCCCGCACCCCGGCACCTGGACCTACGGGTTGCCCGAGCTGCCCGGCCAGCGGGCGGCCATCGCGGTCAGCACCCGGGTGGCGAACACCGGCTGCTACTCGGTCGCGGTCACGCTGGCGCTGGCCCCGCTGATCGCCGCCGGGGTGGCCGAGCCGGCGGACGTCGTGGTGGTCGCCGCGTCCGGGACATCCGGCGCCGGGCGCACCGCCGCTCGACACCTGCTCGCCGCCGAGGTGATCGGGGACCTGGCGCCGTACAAGGTGGGAAACCACCAGCACACGCCGGAGATCAAGCAGGCGACCGGGGCGACCAGCCTGTCGTTCACCCCGGTGCTGGCGCCGATGCCGCGGGGCATCCTGGCCACCGTCACCGCCCGACCGGCCGGCGGCGCCATGCTGGCCGACGCCCGCGCCGCGCTGGCCGCGGCGTACGCCGGCGAGCCGTTCGTACACCTGCTGCCCGAGGGCCGGCACCCGCACACCGCGGCCACCGTCGGCAGCAACGCCGCCCACCTGCAGGTGTACGCCGACGCCGACGCAGGGAGGCTGGTCGTGCTGGCGGCCATCGACAACCTCGGCAAGGGCGCGGCCGGCCAGGCCGTGCAGAACGCCAACCTGATGCTCGGCCTGCCGGAGACGGCCGGCCTGACCGCCAACGGAGTCGCGCCATGAGCCACCGCCTGCCCGCTGCGGCCCGCCCGCCGGCCTCGACCGCGCCGGCCTCGACCGCGCCGGACCCGGCGCTGCTGGACTCGACGCTGCTGCCCCTGATGGGGGGGCTGGCATGAGCGTCACCGCGCCGCAGGGGTTCCGGGCCGCCGGGGTGGCCGCCGGGATCACGCCGTCCGGCGACCTCGACCTGGCCTTGGTTGTCAACGACGGTCCGCGCGACGCCGCCGCCGGAGTGTTCACCGGCAACCGGGTGCAGGCCGCCCCGGTGCTGTGGTCCCGGCAGGTGCTGACCACCGGCCGGCTGCGCGCGGTGGTGCTCAACTCCGGCGGTGCCAACGCGTGCACCGGCCCGGACGGCTTCGCCGACACCCACCGCACCGCGGAACGGGTGGCCGCGGCGCTGGACCTCGGCGCCGCCCAGGTCGCGGTCTGCTCGACCGGCCTGATCGGCGAGCGGCTGCCGATGCCGGCGCTGCTGTCCGGAGTGGACAAGGCGGCGGTGGCGCTGTCGGTGACCGGCGCCGGGGACGCCGCGCGGGCGATCATGACCACCGACACCGTGCCGAAGCAGTCGGTGCGGGCCGGCCGCGGCTGGACGGTCGGCGGGATGGCGAAGGGCGCCGGCATGCTGGCGCCGGGGCTGGCCACGTTCCTCGCGGTGCTCACCACCGACGCCGTGCTGGAGCCCGCCGGCTGCGACACCGCGCTGCGGGCGGCCACCCGGGTCACCTTCGACCGGGTGGACTCCGACGGGTGCATGTCGACCAACGACACCGTGCTGCTGCTGGCTTCCGGGGCCTCCGGCGTCGCGCCGGTGCCCGCGGAGTTCGGTGCCGTGCTCACCGAGGTCTGCCACGACCTGGCCAGGCAGCTGCTCGCCGACGCCGAGGGCGCCACCAAGGACGTCACCGTCGAGGTCACGGGCGCGGCCAGCGAGGCCGACGCGGTCGAGGTGGCCCGGGCGATCGCCCGCAACAACCTGCTCAAGTGCGCGCTCTACGGCAACGACCCGAACTGGGGCCGGGTCGCCGCGGCGATCGGCACCACCGGTGCCGCGTTCGCCCCGGACGGCTTCGACATCGCGCTGAACGGGGTCACCCTGTGCCGTGGCGGCGCCGTTGCCGGCGACCGGTCCGCGGTGGACCTGTCCGGCCGGGCCGTGCACATCGCGGTGGACCTGCACGCCGGCACCCGGGCCGGCACGGTGTGGACCAACGACCTGTCCACCGGGTACGTGCACGAGAACTCGGCGTACTCCTCATGACCGCCCTCACTGCCACCGCCCGGGACCGGGCCGCGGCGCGGGCCAAGGCGGCCGTCCTGGTGGACGCGCTGCCCTGGCTGCAGCGGTTCCACGGGTCGGTGGTGGTGATCAAGTACGGCGGGCACGCGATGACCGACGAGGCGCTGCAGCGGGCGTTCGCCGCGGACGTGGTCTTCCTCCGCTACGCCGGGCTGCGGCCGGTCGTGGTGCACGGCGGCGGTCCCCAGATCACCGCCACGCTGGACCGGCTCGGGATCGCCACCGAGTTCCGCGGCGGGTTGCGGGTCACCACCCCGGAGGTCATGGAGGTGGTCCGGATGGTTCTGGTCGGCCAGGTCAACCAGCAGGTGGTCCGGTTGATCAACGACCACGGGCCGTTCGCGGTCGGGCTGTCCGGGGAGGACGGCGGGCTGTTCACCGCGGCCCGGCGCACCGTGTCGGTCGGCGGGGAGCAGGTCGATCTCGGGCTGGTCGGCGACGTGGTGGCCGTCGACCCGGGCACCGTGACCAGCCTGCTCGACGACGGGCGGATCCCGGTGGTGGCCACGGT
>JBKOWA010000163.1:0-3796 GCA_046724155.1 Actinomycetota bacterium | reverse complement strand
GTCGCAGGCCGCGCGCAGGCCAGCCAGCTCCGGCGCGGCGCCGGCGGCCAGCTCGGGCACGAGCAGCGGCGGCTGCGGGCAGAATGCGGCGACGATCACTCCGCCCGGCACCGCACCGGGCACCTGACGGGGCATGTCACTGAGGCTATCTCTGTTCCTTGCCGCCCTCGGGCTGACCTCAGGGGGCCACTGCTGTGAGAATGCGGGGCATGACCAGCAGCGAGTGGGGGCGGATCGACGCCGACGGCACGGTCTGGGTACGGACCGAGGCCGGCGAGCGGCAGATCGGCTCGTGGCAGGCCGGTGACCCGGCCGCCGGCCTGGCGCACTACGAGCGCCGGTACGACGATCTTGCCACCGAGGTGGAACTGCTCGAGCAGCGGCTGGCCAGTGGGGCCGGGGACCCCGCCAGCACGCTCGCGCAGGGCGCCACGCTGCGTGAGTCGCTGGCCACAGTCGCCGCGATCGGCGATCTGGGCGCCCTGGACCGCCGCCTGGCCAAGCTGAGTGAGGCCGCGCAGGCCAAGGCCGAGGAGGTGGCCGCGGAGCGGGCGCACGCCCGGGCCGAGGCGGCGGCGGCCAAGGAAGGGCTGGTCGCCGAGGCCGAGCAGCTGGCGGAGAGCACGCAGTGGAAGGCGGCCGGCGACCGGTTCAAGGCGATCGTGGAGGAGTGGAAGCATATCCGCGGGGTGGACCGGCGCACCGACGCGGCGCTGTGGAAGCGGTTCGCGGCGGCCCGCGACGCCTTCACCCGGCACCGCGGCTCGCACTTCGCCGAGCTGGACAAGCACCGCGCGGCGGCCCGGGCCCGCAAGGAGGAGCTCGTCGCCGAGGCGCAGGAGCTGGCCGACTCCACCGACTGGGGGCCCACCGCGGCCCGGCTCAAGCAGCTGATGGGCGAGTGGAAGGCCGCCGGCCGGGCCAGCAAGGAGGCCGAGGAGCAGCTGTGGCAGGCGTTCCGGGCGGCCCAGGACCGGTTCTTCGGCCGGCGGCAGGAGGTGTACGGCGAGCGGTCCGCCGAGCAGACCAACAACCAGCGGACCAAGGAGGCGATCATCGCCGAGGCCGAGGCGATCGACCTGTCCGACCTGAAGGCGGCCCAGGCCCGGCTGCGTGACCTGCAGGACAGCTACGACGCGGTGGGCCACGTCCCGCGGGAGGCGATGCGCGGCCTGGATGCCCGGATGCGGACCGCCGAGCAGCGGGTCCGAGACGCCCTGGACGCCCAGTGGCGGCGCTCCACCGCGGCCCACAACCCGGTGCTGATGCAGCTGCGGGACGCCGTGGCCAAGGCGGAGACCCAGCTCACGAAGGCCCGGGCCAGCGGCAACGACAAGCGGATCGCCGAGGCGGAAGCCAACCTCGCCGCCCGCCAAGAATGGCTGGCCGAAGCGGAACGCTCCGCGAACGGCTGACCCCCGTTCAGGGCGAGAGCCGCTCGGCAAGGTACTTCAGGGCCAGTGGGTAGCGGTACTCGATGGCGCCGTGCTTGGCATCGAACAGCTCGAAGAACACATCCGTGACCTCGATGTCCGCCAATGCCCGGCGGAAGGCATCTGCGCCGAGGTCGAGGTAGTACTCGTCCCTGGCCCCGGCGTCGATGTAGATGGCCTTCATCGAGCGCAGGTCTTCGGCGTGGTTGGGCACCATCCGGACGGGATCCCAGGCCAGCCACCGGTCCCACACCTCGGGAATGAGCTCACCGGTGGCCTCCTCGAAGGGAAGCCTGACGGTTCCGTCCGGGTCGGTGGAGTAGCAAGCGGCCATACACCACTCGTTCAGCAGCGCGCCGTCGGTCTCCTTCGCGAACGCGGGACGGCTGCGGAAGTCCTGCCAGAACGCTTCGTACGACCCTCCGTACAGGTCGCGCAGGGCGCGAGTGCATTCGCGGAACTCCGGCAGGTAGCAGCACTCGAACAGGGCGTCACCCGCGTGGGTGGCCAGCCCGCCCCAGAGATCCGGACGGAGCATCGGCGTGACCATGGCCCCGTAGCCGCCACTCGACTTCCCGGCGATACCCCGATGGTCGCGAGCTGCCAGGGTGCGGTAGGTCGCGTCAACCCACGGCACGATCTCATCGCACAGGTAGGTGTGGTAACGGCCGGTGCCGGGCGAATCCAGGAACTGACTGCCCCCGAGCGAAGTCCAGCAGTCCACCCAAACCACCACCGTGGGCGGGGTCGTACCCCCGGCGAACAGCTCGTCGGTGAGCTCCGGCACCGTCCTGCGAAAGGCGAACCGGTTTCGCCACATGTCCAGCTGGCCGGTCAGCCCCTGGATGACGTAGATGGCTGGATACCGGCGATCAGGCTCGTCATCGTACCCGGGGGGCACGTACACCCAGAGCGGCCGCTCGTGCGGGTCACCCAGCGGGTTCCCCCTCAGGACCTCGCTGTCGAAAACATGCTCATGTATACGGCCTTCGAACGAAACCGACCATGGCAACATGAGCCGGAAGTGTACCCGCAGGACGGACGCAGCGAATGACACCCGGCCGACCTCCACGGCACGCCGATTCCTGCCGACCCGTGGACAACGGACGCCCCGTCTGAGATCGATCTGCGCTCCGTCCTGCCGCACGAAAGCGTGGCCGGCAGGCTGCCCGGCGAAGGTGGACTCCTGGTCGCGACCTACCACCCAGCGTGATCCGCGCCCGGCCGGAAGAGGTGGTACCGGGGTTCCGTTGATGTGGCAGCTGGGGATTAGCCTGAGGACTGGTTGAACCGTTGGAGGTCCTCGGGTGTGGCGATGCGGGGGATGTTGCCGGTGCGCATAACACCCTCGGTGCCAACCTGTTCGCGACGGACCTCGTCGTCCTCGGCGTACAGCCGGATCTGGATACCGTCGGGATCCAGGAAGCCCATGGCGTAGCCAGGGGTCGCGGTCGGTGAGGGTCGGGCCGGGTTCGGGCATGGGGCGGTCCGGGTCGTGGACGCCGTGCAGGGTGGATAGCACCGGTAGCGGCCTTCCGTGACCGGCCGGGGTGGGGTGCGGGTGGCTGTTTTGCCGGTCTGCGCTGTCTGGGTTGGGTTTCTGGCCGCCTGGGTGGCCGAGCGAGCGTAAAGTGAGTCGGTTGGCTGCTCGGGGGGTCGGGCGGTCACCGAGGAGGATCCGGCGATCTCGGCCGGTTGGGGGGGCAGGTGGACACGCTGGCGCGTCCCGAGCCGGACCGCGCGCCGATGCGCTGGCCTGGTGGGTGTGCGGTGGCCGTGTGGCCGGTGGTGAACATCGAGCACTTCGTGCCCGGCCAGCCCGGACCGGCGCTGCAGCCGCACCTCGTGCGCGGGCTGGACACCGCGAACTCCGGCTGGCGCCGCTACGGCGAGCGGTCCGGGGTGTGGCGGCTGCTGCGGCTGTTCGACGAACTGGGCCTGCCGGCCACCGCGGCGCTGGACGCGCAGATATGCCGGTTGCGGCCGGACATCGTCGAGGCGGTCCTCGCCGCGGGGTGGGACGTGCTGGCGCACGGCTGGGAGAACAGCACGCCGCATCACGGCATGCAACGCCAGGTCGAGAAGGACCGCGTCGCCAGGACGCTGGACGTCCTCACCACGGCAACCGGGCGCCCGGTCACCGGCTGGCTCACGCCGGGCTTCGCGGTCAGCGAGGCCACCCAGGAGTTGCTGGTCGAGGCCGGCCTGCACTACACAGCGGACTGGGTGGACAGCGACACGCCGTCCTGGGTACAGACCCGGTCCGGGCGGCTGCTGTGCGTGCCGTACGGGCTGGAGACCAACGACATCTCGCTGGTCCTCAGCCTGCACCACACCGGCCCCGCGTTCGCCGACGCGCTGGT
>JBKOWA010000240.1:0-1384 GCA_046724155.1 Actinomycetota bacterium | reverse complement strand
GGCCTCGGGCGGCGCCGGGGGTGTCCGGGGCGCCGTCAGCGCGGCGCTGGCCGAGGTCCGCGAGCGGGTCCGGCGCACCGGTGACGAGCTGGGCAGCCCGCTGAAGCTGCTGGTCGGCAAGCCCGGCCTGGACGGGCACTCCAACGGCGCCGAGCAGGTGGCGGTGCGCGCCCGGGACGCCGGCTTCGAGGTGGTCTACCAGGGGATCCGGCTCACCCCGGCGCAGATCGTGGCCGCCGCCGTCGAGGAGGACGTGCACGCGGTCGGGCTGTCGGTGCTGTCCGGCTCACACCTGGAGGTGGTGCCGGCGGTGCTGGACGGGCTGCGCGCGGCCGGGCTGTCCGACGTGCCGGTCGCGGTCGGCGGCATCATCCCGGCCGATGACGCGGCCCGGCTACGGGAGCTGGGCGTCACCCTCGTGTTCACCCCCAAGGACTTCGAGCTGACCGGCATGATCGGCCAGATCGTCGACGCCGTCCGGGCCGCCCACAACCTGCCCTGACCCGGCCGCCGCCTGGCGGCGGTGGGTGCGGACCAGCCCCTCCAGCACGGCCATCTCGCCGGCCAGCGCCTTGCGGCCGCCCCGGGTGATCCGCACCCACGTCTTCGGCCGCCTGCCGGCGTACCCCTTGACGATCGCCACCAGGCCGGCGCCCTCCAGCACTGCCAGATGCCGGTTCAGGTTGCCCGCGGTCAGGTCCAGCGCCTCGCGCAGGTAGCCGAACTCGACCTGCTCCGCCTCGCTGGCGATGGTCAGGATGCCCAGCCGGTGCCGGTGGTGGACGACGTCGTTCAGCGCACCGGTCGGGTGCGTCATGCCGGCCGTCGGCGGTTGACGCCGAACGCGACCAGGCCGCCGGCCAGCAGCACGAGGCCGGGCAGCAGCACGTTGACGGTCTGGCCGTAGTCGAACGGCATGTCCCGGTCGGCGACGCCGAACGCGGACAGCACCCGGTAGAGCAGGTTTTCCGGGTCGTATCCGACGCCAAGGCCGGCCGCGACGGCGTGCAGCACGGCCACGACGCCGAGCAGCACGCTGCGCTCCGCCCAGGCCAGGGCCAGCATCCCGGCCGCGATCGGGATCAGCCAGGTGGTGTTGTGGATGGTCAGCACCCAGAGGAAGAAGATCGGCAGGGCGGTGACCACCACCATGGCCAGGCTGGCGCCGGTCCAGGCCAGCACCGGGCCGCGGGTGCCGGTGCGGACCCCGACCCGGCGGGCGTGCCGGCGGTACCACCACACGGTGAGCCCGAGGCCGGCCAGGCTGGCGACCAGGGCGTACAGCTGGGACGCGCCGAGATACCACCGGCCGAGGTAGAGGCCACTCCGGATGAGCTGGCCGCTGCACAGCTCACCATCGGCGCAGTGGGGATCGCGGTAGTAG
>JBKOWA010000018.1:0-1885 GCA_046724155.1 Actinomycetota bacterium | reverse complement strand
CGCGACCAGCACGTGCTCCCGGGCCAGGAACCGGAACGCGTCCAGCCCGACCAGGGCCTCCACCCGGCGCACCCCCGACCAGATCGACGCCTCCGAGAGGATCTTGATCAGGCCGAGCTGCCCGGACCGCCCGGCGTGCGTGCCGCCGCACAGCTCGCGGGCGTACTCGCCGACCTCGACCACCCGGACCGCGTCGCCGTACTTCTCCCCGAACAGGGCCATCGCACCGAGCCGCCGCGCCTGCGCCAGCGAGGTGACGAAGTCGCGGACCTCCAGGTCCTTCTGGAGCACCGCGTTGATCTCGTCCTCGACGTCGGCGATGACGCTGGCCGGCACCGCGCCGGTGGTGTTGAAGTCGAACCGCAGCCGGCCCGGCGCGTTCAGCGAGCCGGCCTGGGTGGCGTGCTCGCCGAGCGCGCCGCGCATCGCGGTGTGGATCAGGTGGGTGGCGGTGTGCGCCCGGGAGATCGACTGGCGCCGGGCCACGTCGATGCGGGCATGCGCGGGGTCGCCGGGGCGGACCTCGCCGCGCAGCACCCGGGCCCGGTGCACGATCAGCCCGGGCACCGGCGCCTGCACGTCGAACACCTCCAGCTCGCCGCCGGAGACGGTGATCAGCCCGGTGTCCGGCTGCTGGCCGCCGCCCTCGGCGTAGAACGGGGTCGAGTCCAGCACCACCTCGACCTCGTCGCCCTCGGCCGCGCCGGTGAGCACCCCGGCCGCACCGAGCACGCCGCGCACCGTGGACTCCCGGGACACCTCGGTGTACCCGGTGAACGTCGACTCGCCGTGCCGGTCCAGCACCTCCCGGTACGCCGAGGTGTCGGCCGCACCGGTCTTGCGCGCCGCCGCGTCGTCCTTGCTCCGCGACCGCTGCTCGGCCATCAGCCGGCGGAAGCCGTCCTCGTCCACGGACAGCCCCTGCTCGGCCGCCATCTCCAGGGTGAGGTCGATCGGGAACCCGTAGGTGTCGTGCAGCTCGAACGCCTGCCGGCCGGCCAGCACGGTGCCGCCGCCGGCCCGGGTGGCCGCCACCGCGGTGTCGAAGATCGTGGTGCCCTTGGCCAGCGTGGTGAGGAAGGACTCCTCCTCGGTGCAGGCGTAGGAGGTGATCCGGTCCCAGTCGGTGACCAGCTCGGGGTAGCTCGGGCCGAGCATGTCCCGCACCACCGGCAGCAGCAGCGGCAGGCTCGGCTCCGGGTGCCCGAGCAGTCTGATGTTGCGGATCGCCCGGCGCAGCAGCCGGCGCAGCACGTACCCGCGGCCCTCGTTGGCCGGCGTCACCCCGTCCGCGATGGCCATGGTGGCGGCCTTGAGGTGGTCGGTCACCACCCGCAGCGAGACGTCGGCGCGGTGGTCCTCGCCGTACTTCTTGCCGGTCAGCTCCGCGGTCCTGGTCAGCAGCGGCAGCGAGCTGTCGATGTCGTAGACGCTGTCCACGCCCTGCAGCACGGTGGCCATCCGCTCCAGCCCCATGCCGGTGTCGATGTTCTTCGCCGGCAGCTCGCCCAGGATCGGGAAGTCCTCCTTGCCCTCCCCCGGCCCGCGCTCGAACTGCATGAAGACCAGGTTCCAGACCTCCAGGTACCGGTCCTCGTCGGCGATCGGCCCACCCTCCCGGCCGTGCTCCGGGCCGCGGTCGTAGTAGATCTCCGAACACGGGCCGCACGGGCCAGGCACGCCCATGGACCAGAAGTTGTCCACCTTGCCGCGGCGCTGGATGCGCTCGGCCGGGATCCCCGTCTCCTCCCGCCACAGCCGCTCGGCCTCGTCGTCGTCGAGGTAGAAGGTGGCCCACAGCCTCGACTCCGGCAGCCCGTAGCCGCCGTCGGCGACCGGCTTGGTCAGCAGCTCCCAGGCGTACCGGATCGCGCCGGCCTTGAAG
>JBKOWA010000509.1:0-4008 GCA_046724155.1 Actinomycetota bacterium | reverse complement strand
GAATGGGATCCTGCCTCACGCTGGGTCGTTGAATGGGATCCTGCCTCACGCTGGGTCGTTGAATGGGATCCTGCCTCACGCTGGGTCGTTGAATGGGATCCTGCCCCACGCTGGGTCGTTGAACGGAACCCTGCCCCGGCTGACCGCCCACCGCCGCCTGGCCCGCGACTACGAACGCCACCTTGCAACCTCCGAAGCCACCATCCGCTGGGCCGCCATCAACACCATCACCCGCCGCCTCAACCCACGGCGCTCCAACCCCATGGCCCGGACCACGACCACTCGAATATCTCGCATGAAGATCTCGAACACCCCTCTTAGAGCAAGCGTCCAGTCCGGTGTGCTCCCGCCAACCGCGGGCGCGCCGGGTCAGGGTGTGGGTTCTCCGACCTCGGCGAGCAGCGCGGCCAGGGTGCTGTCCCAGGTGGGCAGCGCGTTGCGCGACTTGTAGCGCTGCAGGGCGTCCAGGGTGTCGCGCTGGACCCGCAGCCATGCACTGTTCGGGAAGTGCACGTCGACGGTTTCCCGCCAGACCTTGACCGGCAACGGGTAGGAGACTTCCTTGCTCCACGGCACCTGCTGCACCTGGAGCCGGCCGTCGTGGCTGCCGAACACGGTGCCGCTGAACAGCAGCAGCAGCGGGATGACGCCGTCGTCCAGGCCGCTGAAGTACCGGGTGGCGGCGATCTCCATGTCGTAGCTGCAGACCAGCGGCAGGTCAGTGGTGATGCTGGCGGTGAAGCCCGGCACCATCGTGGAGACGGTGGCGAACTGCAGCGGCTTGAGGGTCTCCGCCCAGCGGCCGGTGTCGCCGAACAGGTCGTGCAGGCGCGTCGCCTCGGCGGCGGAGTAGCGCCGCAGGTGCGGTTCGATGCGGATCTGGCAGCGCAGCGCGATGGCCTCCACCAGGGCACCGGTGCTCTCGGTGATGCGAAGCTGCAGCGTCAGGGTGGGCACCGCGGCGTACCGCTCCGCCCGGGCGCCGACGCACTCGAATGCCAGCTCGGCCACCTCACGCCCCCGGGACGAACTGCCGCGCCCGCGAGCGGACCCCGGCGTAGAACTCCGCGATCCGCTCCCGCGCCTCCTGGCCGCCGTCGAAGCCCTGCCAGTACATCCGGACCGTGCCGACCAACTCGTAGCACGCGTCGATCGGCACCAGGAAGCACTCGACGCCGCCGCCCCCATCGGTGTCGCCGTCGCTGCGGATCAGGATCGCCTCCACCTCCGGCGCCGCCGCGGCCAGCAGCGGGTGGCCGTCGGCAAGTCCCGCCCATGCCCGCAGGTCCAGCAGGCACTCGGTGGCACCGGCCGGGCTGGGGTAGAACGCCGCGACGCCCTCCTCACCATGCAGGAAGAACGCAGCGCCGACCGGCATCTCCAGCGACTGCCACTCCGCGGCGGACAGCGGCCGGTCCGGGTCGTACAGGTACCGGTCCGGCACTGCGCGGAACCGCCCGGTCGCGCTGTCCCCGGTGAACAGCAGGAAGCAGGGGCGGCAGGCGCACATCAGCGAGCGGTGTTCGACATCGACGACATGCCCGTGCCGCTCGCCGACCGGGGTGCCGCACATCTCGCACTTCTCGGTGGCCGCCTCCTGTGGCCCCTGCGCCGCCCTGTCCGGGTCACCGACGAACCGGCGCAGCCCGCTGCGGCTGTCCCTCACTGCTCGCCTCCGCGCTCGCTGCGCTCCGCGCTCGTTCCTCGCTGCGATGCTCGCTCGCTGTCGGCTCGCCCGCTCATTTTGGTACCGGACATTCCGGGGCCTGCCCAGCGGCGATGCTGGCCCAGCCGAGCGGGGGCTGCGTGCCGATCTGCAGCAGCGGTTCCGGCTCCGGCTCGCTCATGCCGGCCACCTCGACCCCGGCGAGCTCCGGTGCGGCGTCCAGGATGGCGCCCTCGATCGCCATCTTGACCGTCAGCGTGGAGGACGGGCAGCCATGGCAGTTGCCCTCCAGCCGCAGCTGCGCCACGCCGCCCGCGTCCACCCCGAGGTAGGTCACCCCGCCGGCGTGCGAGCCGAGGTAGGGGCGCACCCGGTCCAGTGCCCGCTGCACCCGGGTGTCCACGTCGAGCGGGTGCAGGTCGTGCAGCAACAGCAGGCTCTCCAGCAGGTCGTCCTCGGTCAGCCGGTGCACCAGCGCGGGGTCGTGCCCGGCCAGCAGCGCCACCACCCGGCGCAGCCCCTCGCCGTACATCCCGACCAGCAGCCGCACCAGCTCCTCGGCGGTCTCCCGGTCACGCCCGGCGCGCAGCCCGTCGAGCAGCCGTTCGATCCGCTCGCCGACCTCGCGTGCATCGCCTGCCATGGTCACCCCCCTGGCCGCGGGCGGACGCCGGGAGCCGAGCCCCGCATCGGTTCAGAACTCGCCGCCGAACGCGTGCGGAGTGTGCATCTTCTGCAGCACCTTGCCGCGTCCGACGGCCATGTGCACGCCGCAGGGCAGGCACGGGTCGAAGCTGCGCACGGCGCGCATGATGTCGATGCCCTTGAAGTTCTCCGGGGGGTTCTCCTCGAAGATCGGGGTGTTCTGCACCGCGTCCTCGAAGGGGCCCGGGGTGCCGAAGCTGTCCCGGACGCTGCCGTTCCACGGCGTCGGCGGGTACGGGTGGTAGTTCGCGATCTTCCCGTCCCGGATGACCATGTGGTGGCTGAGCGCGCCGCGCACCGCCTCGGTGAAGCCGCAGCTGACCGCCTCCTCCGGCAGCGTGAACGGCTCCCAGGTCCTGGTGTTGCCGCCGCGGATCTCGGCCAGCGCTCTTTGCGAGAACGTCAGCGCCAGCGCCGCGGCGTAGGCCTGGAAGTAGGTGCGGGCGCGGTTGCGCTCCAGCGCGTTGCTCCACTGCGGGATCTTCCACTCGAACCGCTTCTCCGGCTTGGTCGCCGTGCGCGGCAGGGTGATCTGCACGCTGTGCCCGGTTGCCTTGATGTAGTCGGTGTTGACCAGGCCGGCCAGCGCGGTGACCCACAGCCGGGCGATCGGGCCGCCGCCGGTGTCCAGCGCGAGGTGGTCGGTGCCGTCGAACCAGCGCGGCGACATGGTCCAGGAGTACTTGCCGGCGAAGTCGCGCTTGGCCGGGCGCGGGATCGTGTGCTGGTTCCACGGGTGCCGGCGGTCCACCGGGTTGCCCAGCGGGTCCCGGGTCACGAACATCTCCTGGTCCTCCCAGTCCTCGTAGAACGAGGAGCCGAGCAGGATCCGGATGCCCAGGTTGATGTCCACCAGGCTGGTGGTGACCAGCTTGCCGTCCACCACGATGCCCGGCGTGACGAACATCTTCCGGCCCCAGCTGTCCATGTTCCGGTAGCTGAAGTCGCAGTGGGCGGGGTCGTTCAGGCTGCCCCAGCAGGCCAGCAGGACCCGCCGCTGGCCGACCTGCTCGTAGCCCGGCAGCGCCTGGTAGAAGAAGTCGAACAGGTCGTCGTGCATCGGCACGACGCGCTTCATGAACTCCACGTAGCGCATCAGCCGGGTCAGGTAGTCGGTGAACAGCTGCACCGTGGCCACCGTCCCCACGCCGCCGGGGTACAGCGTCGAGGGGTGCACGTGCCGCCCCTCCATCAGGCAGAACATCTCCCGGGTGTAGCGGCTGACGTGCAGCGCCTCCCGGTAGAACTCGCCCTCCAGCGGGTTCAGCGACCGCATGATGTCGCCGATGGTGCGAAAGCCGTGCTCCGCGGCGTGCGGCGACTCGGTCCTGTTCGCCAGCTCCAGCACGCCGGGGTTGGTCTCGCGGACCATCCGCTCGCAGTAGTCAACGCCGACCAGGTTCTCCTGGAAGATGTTGTGGTCGAACATGTACTCGGCGGACTCGCCCAGGTTGATGATCCACTCGCCGAGTGCCGGCGGGCGGACGCCGTAGGCCATGTTCTGGGCGTAGACCGAGCACGTGGCGTGGTTGTCGCCGCAGATCCCGCAGATCCGGCTGGTGATGAAGTGCGCGTCCCGCGGGTCCTTGCCCTTCATGAAGATGCTGTAGCCGCGGAAGATCGACGAGGTGCTGTAG
>JBKOWA010000078.1:0-1242 GCA_046724155.1 Actinomycetota bacterium | reverse complement strand
CCGACCACCGTGTCGTGGCGTTCGAGGTCAAGCTCACCCCCGCCGCCGACGACCGCGACACCAGCCACCTGCGATGGCTGCGCGGCCGTCTCGGCGAGGACCTGCTCGACGCAGCCGTCATCACCACCGGCAGGCACGCCTATCGCCGGCCCGACGGCATCGCCGTCATCCCGGCCGTGCTCCTGGGGCCGTGACCACATCACCTATCAGCCACGTCGCTGGCGGCGGCAGGAACCCGCCGCCCCGCCCGCGCGGCGGCGCTAGTCCCAGACCGGCTTTCGTTTGTCCAGGAACGCCGACATGCCCTCGCGGGCCGCGTCGAGCTGGCTGGTCGCGGCCATGACCTCGATGGCGTAGCTGTAGGCGTCCCGCTCCGGGCGGTCCAGCTGGGCGTACAGCGCCTGCTTGCCGATCGCCTTGCTGGCCCGGCTGCCCTGGGTGGACCGCTCCAGCAGGTCGAGGACGGCCTTGTCCAGGTCGCTGTCGGGGACGCACCGGTTCACCAGGCCCCACTCGGCGGCGGTGGCGGCGTCGATGGTCTCCCCGGTCAGGGCCAGCTCCATGGCGCGCTTGCGGCCGACGTTGCGGGCCACCGCGACCATCGGGGTGTGGCAGAACCAGCCGCCCTTCCCGCCGGGCGCGGCGAAGCCGGCCGACTCGGCGGCCACCGCGAGGTCGCAGGAGGCGACCAGCTGGCAGCCGGCCGCGGTGGCCAGGCCGTGCACCCGGGCCAGCACCACCTGCGGGACCGACTGGATGGTCTGCATCAGGTCGGTGCAGAGCAGCAGCAGCTCCCGGACCGCCACCAGGTCCTTGCCGTACACGTCCCGGAAGTCGTGCCCGGCCGAGAACACCGGCCCGGCGCCGGCCAGCACGACGCCGGCCGCGTCCGACTCAGCCACCTGGCGGAACGCCGCCCGCAGCTCGGTCAGCATCGCCGCCGACAACGCGTTCCGCCGCTCCGGCCGGTTCATCGTGATCGTCGCGAACCGGCCGTCCCGCCGGACCACCACCTGCTCGTCAGCCATGCCCCGACCGTATCCCTCGCAACTTATGGACGCGACACGCCCTTGAAAGGTATGTCGCGTCCACAAGTTTCCGGTCCGCGGTGCTCACCCGGGTGGACCGGCTGTTCGAGCCGCCCACGAAGGCTCCTCGCTGGCTGCCGCCGCTCACCTACCTCGGCGCTCGCCCTGGCCGTCCTGCCGCTCCTGGTCCGTCTGCACCGCCGCCGCGTTACCC
>JBKOWA010000394.1:0-5226 GCA_046724155.1 Actinomycetota bacterium | reverse complement strand
GCCTGGTGCTGGCCGGGCTGTACGTGTACGCCGGGGTGCTGTTCGCCCGGCTGGACCGCGCCAGCCCGCGCCGTCCCGCTTTGGTGGCCGGCCTGCTGCACGGCGCCGCCCACGTCGGGCTGGCCGCGGGCTGGACGTACGCGGTCTTCGTCCTGCACCACTACCGACCGGACTGGCTGCCGGACGCGCTGCTCGCGGTGGTCATCCTGGCGTTGACCGTGGCGGTGGCCGGCTTCGCCGCGACCCTGCTCACCGCGCTGTACCTGCTGCTGGCCAGCCGGTTCGGGGTCAACCTGAACGAGATGATGGCCGGCCAGTCCATCGAGGACTGCAAGGGCTTCCTGCGCCTGCACGTCGGCCCGGACGGGGTGCGCGTCTACCCGATCAAGATCGCGAAGGTGGCGCGGCGCTGGCGGGCCGACCCCGCCGGCAGCCTCGACGACCCGTGGCTGGTCCCGGCCGGCGACCCGCTGCGCCCGGAGCTGATCGAGCCGCCGGTGCTCGTCCCCCGGGAGGAGTCGGCCCGGGTCGCCGATGCCCAGCCAGCCCAGGGATAGGGCTGGTCCAGGGATGAGGCCGCTGAACGGGATCACCTCGTCGCGCTGAAGCAGGCGGCCGGGTTCGAACGGCGCGGATGGACCACCACATACCTAGCCGTTCCGCCCGCCCTCGCAGCCTCGGCGTCCGCACTCGTCGTTCGCGCGCCTGCAGCTCGCGCACAATCGTCCTCAGGTACGGCTGGTACGACATCCAGTGTGATGCCTCCCGCTCAATCACGAGCAAGGTGTCCGTGGCCTCCCGGTCTCGGCCGAGGGCGGTATGCGCCTCCGTCGCCCTGCCCGCTCCCCCGCTGTCTGCGGCCGACGTCGCCAACCTCCGCGCCCTCGCCCACCGCCCCGCCGTTGCCACATATACACCCCGCCCGTTGCCATATACACCCCGTCCGTTGCCTCCGTGACAACCGCGGTTGCTCACGCGTCTTTGAGAAAAATCAGTAGCGCCGACTTGTTCGGACCAACGGTTGTGCCGGATACGCTCCAGACTGTGCCGCCACCGGTTGCCAGCCCCGGTCGCCGGTGAGATCGCACCCGATGAGGAGGACCACCGGTGGTGACCAGCGACACCTCCCCGATTGGCTCCCGCGTCCGCGCTATCCGCGTCCGCCAAGGCATGAGCCTTGACACCCTGGCCGCGGCTACCGGTCTGTCCAAGGCCCACCTGTCCCGCATCGAGCGCGGTGAACGCGGCCTGGACCGCCGCTCGACTCTACAGACCATCGCCGACGCGCTGCACACGCCGGTCGAGGAACTGACGGGTCAGCCCTACACCCCGCGAAATCAGGCCGAAACTGCCGCCCACGCCGCTGCTCTGGACATCCGCGACGTGCTCATCGGCACCGAGCTGGGCGAGCGGCAGGGCGGCGCAGCTCGCCCGGTGGCGCTACTGAAGCGCGAACTCTGGCGGGCCGAGCAGCTGAGAGGGGCGTGTGACTACGCCGGCTGCGGTCCGCTGCTGCCAGGGTTGTTGAGCGATGCCCATGCTGCTGTTGTCGGAGAAGATCGCCAGGCTGGTCTGTCGTTGCTGGTTCGCTGCTGCTTGCTGGTCGATCCCCTGTGCGCTGCGACCGGCCGTTACGAGCTGGCCTGGATCGCAGCCGAGCGGGCATATGCCGCAGCGCTGTTGTCCGAGGATGCCACCTTGGTCGGCGCTGCCAACGTGCTGCGCGGCTTTGCGCTGATCAAGATGGGTCTCAAGCCGCGTGAGCGGGCGCTGGCCATCGTCACGGCCGGAGCGGAAGAGCTGACCCGCCACCCGACGACCGAGGAGTCAGCCGAAGTACTGGGCATGCTCCACCTCATCGCGGCCTACGCACACAACGCCGCCGGCCGGCAAGGCCCAGCGGACGACCGGTCGCGGGAGGCAGCAGCCCTGGCTGAGCACACCGGCGACGGCAACGCCTTCGACCTGTGGTTCGGCCCGGCCAATGTCAGTGTCTGGCAAGTCTCGATGGCCGTCGAGCAGGGCGAGGGCGGCGCGGTGGCTGAGCTGGCCGCCGGGGTGAACAGCGCGATCCTACGGCCATCCCGCCGGGCGGCGATGCTGATGGCGGTCGGGCGGGGACTCGCCCGAGAGCATCACCGGCACCAGGAGGCGGTCCAAGTCCTGCTGCGTGCCGAAGCCCTCGCACCGCAGCGGGTGCACGCCGACCCGCTCGTCCGGGAAACCATCAGCTCACTGCTGTCCGTAGTCGGCGGCGCCGACCTCCGCGGTCTCGCCCGCCGCGCCGGCGTCGCCTGATAGACACCCCGGCGGTTGCCTGCCTGGCAACACGCTGGCTATGCACGACGTTGCTGCATTGATCACGTCAGCAGTCGTCCGCCTCCATATGGTCTGCGTATGGAGCGAAACGCGGCGCGGCAACCGCTGCCATCCCACCCGGGCAGTAGACGGCCAATCGGCCGGATAAAAGGGCAGCCGGACCGGAGCACCTGAAGGGCGGGTCGAGTCTGTAAGCAAGCAACCCGGCACGCCTCACCAGCAAACTCCTCCCGTCGCCGTCGCTCCGTGCTGCCCGCAACAGCTCCCAAGCAACAGCAAATATGCCGAACTCACCTCTTGCGCTCGCTCTTTGAGCCGTTTCAGCAAAGGAGTACACCGCGTGGCAAGCTCCGATGGCTTCCAGCCCGGACAGGCCCAGCTGCCTGACGACATCGCCCCCTTCGTGCCCATCGCCGTCACCCCGACCGACCGCTGGCACCTGTTCACCACCGCCGTCATGCCAGACGAAACACCACACCTCCCACCCGGCTCAGACGTACTGCACCTCGGCGCCGGCCAGTTCGTCCCCGCACCACCCTCCACCCGCGGCGCCCTCGGCCACGACACCTGGCTCGCCGAACAACGCCGCCGCCGACTCCCACCCTGGCCACCAATCCTCGCCGCCCTCACCCGAGCCGCCGAACAACTCGAACAACGCCAGCACCGCCGCCAGACCCGCGAACAAACCACCAGGCGGTAACCCACAGACCAGCCGGTGGCGCGCAACCCATCCAACGGATCGCTCCGCCAGGAAGGTCGCCCAGCGCGCCACCGGCTGCTGCAGCGTCTACCGTGCGTAGTCGGACGGCTGATGCTTGCGGCTCTTCTCAGCTGCCGGCCACGTGGCGGCCATGTCCAGCAGCCGTTGTGCCTCCCAACGGGGGTGGGCAAGCGCCTCCAGGAGGTCCGCCTGTCGGCAAGCTGTGTCAACGAACTCCGACAACTCGTTGACACCGCGATGAACCCGCAACGGACACATGATCGCTCGAGGGATGCGAGGGCACGCACCCCCGCTAGGCGATCTTTCCCGTACCAGAGTGACTGCGACCGGCTAGGTGTGCGATATTCCCACTTGTGGATGCAGCAAGCTCGTGGGAAGAGGTGGGCGGACGGATCCGGGAGGCCCGGCTGGCCGCTGGTCTCACCCAGGGCGAGGTGGCCCGGCGGGTGGGTCTGGACCGGACCGCGGTGGTACGGATCGAGGCGGGCGAACGCGCGGTCTCCGCTCTCGAGGGCGTCCGGCTGGCCGAAGCCCTCGAGGTGTCTCTCATCCAACTCGTCTCGGTAGCGCCGCAGTCGGTGGTCGCCCGGCGGCCTCCGCTGCTGGACGAGGCGGACGCCTCGAGCCGGCAGCGGTACCTCCTGGACGCCGACCTGGAACGGCACGCCCGGGACACCGAGCGGCTGATCGGCGGCGGCTTCCTCCAGGTACCCGAGATGTCCCCCGTAGGGCCGGTCCCCGACGAGGCGGCGGCCAGGGAAGCGGCGCAGGCGGCTCGAGCCCTCATCCGGCAACCTCACGAGCCGCTGGGGCCGCTCGCCGACGTGGCCGAACACTTCGGGCTGTACCTCACCGTGGTGGATCGCGACGCGGACGGCGCCTCGTTGTTGCTCGACAGCGGAGGCGTGGCCGTGGTCGGCGCGCGGGCGGAGCCGGGACGGCGGCGCTGGACCGCCGCGCACGAACTCGGCCACCACCTGCTCCGGGATGCGTACCACTCCGATATCGGTGTCTCCGCCGCCGAGCAGGAGAGGGAACGGGTCATCGACGCCTTCGCCAGTGAGTTCCTGCTGCCGCAGCAGGAACTACCCCGGGCCTGGCAGCGGTTTCAGGGCACCCAGGATCCGCGGCAGCCACTGATGTGGCTGTCGGCGACCTACCGGGTGTCGTGGTCCGCAGCTGTCGGGGCCGTGGTGCGGGCCGGACTGATTCCGGCCGGGAGGGCACCAGCGCTGCGAGCACACATCCCGACCCGCGGCGACCTGCTCACCGTGGTAGACGAGGAACCGACTCCAGACCTGCCTCTCGGCACGGTCGGCGCCCGGTGGCGGCAGGCCGTGCTGGCTGCCTACACCGCCGGGGCCATCACCGGGGCTCGCGCGGTGGAACTGCTCCCCGGCCAAACCAACTTCGGCGAGGACGACCTGCCGACCCTGGACCTGGACGGCGTCGATCCGTGACCCCGAACGTCCTCGCGTGGGACTCTTCCGCGCTGCACCATGCGCTGATCGCCGACCGCGCCGACGTCCTGGGCGACCTTGCCTGCGGCCCCGTTCCCGGGTCACGGCGCAACGTCTCCACCAGGGCCGTCTTCGAGGAGTTGGCCGGCAACGGCTTGGACACCAGCCCACTGAGCTGGTTAGAGCTGACGCCATTGGACGGTCTCATGGAGCTGTCCGCGTTCACCGAGTGGCAAGATCGGGTGGCCGCTGGCCCGCATCACATGGGAGAGGCGACAGTATTCGCCTGGGCAGAGGTCCACGCGGCCACGGCGATTGTCGATGACCGCGACGCCCGGCGTGTCGGCCAGTACCACGGCCTAGAGGTCCATGGCACCTTGTGGTTGATCGCTTGCGGTGTACGGGATGGGCAAATGCCGGCCGCCTCGGCCAGCTGCTTCGTCGACGCCTTGATCGATGCCGGCGCGCGCTACCCGTTCCCCCGAGGGGAGTACATCGAGTGGGCGAAACGGACCAGGCTGCTGAGTTGACACCGCGGCGAACCGCCTGCGGACACCGCGGTGGCGGCGTGCGGCGGGCTCGATCGACCCGAGGAACGGAGCGACGTGGAGCCGAGCGATCACACAGTGCGAGTCCGCGGGGTGCTGTTCGACAGCGACGGGGTGCTGATCGACTCCACCGCGGCGGTCGAGGCAGCCTGGCGGGCGTTCGCCGGGTGGTACGGCC
>JBKOWA010000266.1:0-3831 GCA_046724155.1 Actinomycetota bacterium | reverse complement strand
CGCCCGGCCGGGTGGCACCAGCCGGGACCGGCGGGCGCCAGCAGGAGAGACGGGTCGCAGCAGGGACCGGCGAGTAGCAGCAGGGCAGGTGGAGATGCAGCCGGAGCGGGCGCAGCAGGTGGTGGACATCCTCCGGAGCTGGGGCGTCGCGGCTCACGTGGCCCGGGCCAGCGCGTTCCGGCACGGCGTCCGGGTGGTCATCGACTCGCACACCGAGGCGATCTGGGACATCGACGGCGCGGCCGGCCTGGAGGCGCAGGTGCTGGGCGACGGCGTCCTGATCGGCTTCATCCCGCCGATCGCCGGCTCGGACCGGGACGACATCACCCCGGAGCAGCAGGCGCAGCTCATCGCCAGGACCGACTACCCCGCCCCGGGGGGCCACTGAGCCCCTGGCCACCGGGTGGAGGCCGTGGGTTGAATGTTCAACAGGTTGCCCCGGCACCAATGGTTGAAGGGCGTACCATCTCGGCCATGGCAGCGACCCGTGACACAGTACATTGGCGAGGAGTGCACCATCTCGCCCTGGTGACGCCGGATATGGATGCAACCGTCCGATTTTGGCATGGTGTCCTGGACGCCCGGCTGGTGTCGACTCTGGTCACCCCGGCGTTCCGGCACTACTTCTTCGAGATCGGCACGGGCAACACCGTCGCGTTCTTCGAGTTCACCGGGCAGCACCTGGACACCTACGCCAAGCCGGCCGGCGTGCCGTTCCCGCAGGCCTCCCAGTTCGACCACGTATCGATGCACCTGCCCGACGAGGACGCCCTGCTCCGGCTGCGCGACCGGCTGAAGAGCCACGGCTGCGAGGTCACCGACGTGGTCGATCACGGCTACCTGCGGTCGATCTACTTCACCGATCCGGGCGGGATCGCCCTGGAGGCGTCGTGGTGGACCATCGACCCGACGGGCCGGCCGGTCGACTACACCGACGACCGGCTGTTCTCCGACCCGGACCCGGTCCCGGCGGTCCGCGAGCTGCAGGAGCACGGGCAGCTCGAGCACACCGTGCCGACCAGGCTGACCGCGGAGATCACCCGGGACCTGGGCCTGCCCGAGTCCTGACCGGTCGCGCGACACCATCCCCGGGCTGCTCCCAGGGGTCGGGGTGGATCGCAGGCCCGTCCTGCACGGCCAGCCGGAACGGCCGGCGACGGGGACCGGCCGGCAGCGGCAACCGCCGGCAGCGGGCCCGGCCGGGGGTGAAAGCGTCGGCGGGTGACACTGTCGGCGGTGAAATCGTTGGTGGTGAAACCGTCGGTGGGCCGTGCCACGCTGCACGGTATGGACACCACCGAACATCTGGCCACGCTCGAGGAGCAGGGTCGGGCGCTGGCCCTGGCGGCGGACAAGGCCGGCCTGGACGCAGACGTGCCGACCTGCCCGCGGTGGACGGTGCGGCACCTGCTCGGCCACCTCGGGATGGTGCACCGGTGGGCGGCCAGCCACGTCCGGGAGGGCCGGGCGATCCACGGCCAGCCCGCGCTGGCCAAGGCGCCGGCCGACGGCCTGCTGGACTGGTACGTCGAGGGCCATACGGCGCTGGTCAGCACGCTGCGCCGGGCGCCGGCCGACCTGGACTGCTGGACGTTCCTGGCGGCGCCGTCGCCGCTCGCGTTCTGGGCCCGCCGGCAGGCGCACGAGACCGCGATCCACCGCGCGGACGCGGAAGCCGCGCTGGGCTCGGTGCCGGGCTACCCGACCGACGTCGCCGCCGACGGGCTGGACGAGCTGCTGTGCGGCTTCATGGCGCGGCGCCGCGGCCGGCTGCTCGCGGCCCGGCCCTGCACGCTGCTGGTGGCGCCGACGGACGCGCCCGGCCGCTGGCACATCACCGTCGGTCCGGACGCCCGGCAGGTGCGCACGGATGGCGGGCTGCCGGCCGACTGCACGATCAGCGGCCCGGCCACCGACCTCTACCTGGCGCTGTGGAACCGGATACCTGCCGGGCCGCCGACGGTGACCGGCGACCCGGCCGTGCTCGAGCTGTGGCACACCCGGGCCACGGTCACCTGGAAGTAGCGGCTGGCGCCCGTCACCACGCCCGGCCGGCCACATCCGGGCCGGCCTCGAAACTTAAGCCTTCAACCTAACAAGGGGGTAACGCGATGCCGGTGCAGCGCCTGAACCATGCCGTGCTCTACGTCCGCGACCTGGACCGCAGCGTCGCGTTCTACCAGGATGCCCTCGGCTTCCGCACTGTGATGGGCCTGCCCGGCAAGGCCGCGTTCCTGCAGGCCGCCGGCTCGACGAACGACCACGACCTGGGGCTGTTCGCGATGGGCGATGCCGCCGGCCCGTCCCAGGCCGGCCGGTCCACGGTCGGGCTGTACCACCTGGCCTGGGAGGTGGACACGCTCGCCGAGCTGCAGCGGATCGAGCGGGTGTTGAACGGGCGCGGCGCCCTGGTCGGAGCGTCCGACCACGGGACCACCAAGGCGCTGTACGCGCGTGACCCGGACGGCATCGAGTTCGAGGTGTCGTGGCTGGTGCCGGCCGACCTGATCACCGACGAGGTGCTGGCCTCCCGGTCCGGCCGGGCCCGGCTGGACATCGCTGCCGAGATCGCCCGGTACGGCGCCGACACCCGCGGCGGCGTCGGCGTGTCGGTCCCGGCGCTCCCCTGACGGCTGCCCGGCCCGCCGGGCGCTAGCCGCCGGCGCCGGCGGGGGTGTCGTGGCGCGGTCCGACCGGGCCGGTGGCCGGGCTGACCCGGCGGGAGCCGGCCAGGGTCTGCCAGCTGACCGCGTACGCCGGTTCGAGGGCGGGGTCGATGCGGGGGTCGGGCTGGGCTGCGGTGGGGCGGGGGGTGTGGTGGTAGTCGGCCTGCACCCGCTCCGGCGTGACGTCGATCACGGTGTAGCCGTGGCCGATGCCGTCCAGGTACCGGATCCACGGGTTGGTGCCGGCCACCGCGGCGGTGATGCCCTGGGTGAACGCCAGCACGGTGCTGGTGGGGGTGCCGGCACCCAGCGCGGCGCGAACCAGCTCGTAGAAGCCGTCGCTGGTCACCGACGGGCAGACGAACTCCACGCCCACCGGGGTGTACCCGGCACCGGCGCCGGCCGGGATGTCCATCGCCCAGGAGGAGTGGATGTCGCCGGTGAGCACCACCACGTCGCCGGCGGCCGGCTGCTGGGCACCGAGATGGGCGATCAGCGCCGCCTGGTCGGCCTGGTAGCCGTCCCACTGGTCGGAGTTGAGGAACGTCAGGTCCGCGGGCCTGCCGATCGCCGCGCCGGGGAACCGCACCGGGGCGAGGACCACCTGGTTGCCGACCAGGTGCCAGTGGCCCGGCTGGGCGACCCCGTCGGACAGCCAGCGCAGCTGGTCCGGCTCGGGCAGGTGCCGGGACGGGTCGGCGAGCTGGGCGTCCACCCCGGGGATCCCGACCGGGATGAAGCCGCCGCCACTGCGGGTGAACGGCGGCACGTCCACCTGCGGGCTGCGGTTCTGCCGGGTCTCCAGGATGGACAGGTCGCCCAGCGGCCCGAACCCGAACCGCTTGAAGAACCGGATCCCCTGGTGCGGCACCGTCTGCTGCTCGGGCAGCCGGAACGGCATCCACTCCAGGTACGCCTGGTAGGCCTGCCGGCGGCGCAGCATGAAGTCGCCCTCGACGCCCGGGGTGTGGTTCTCCGCGCCGGCGGCCCAGGTGTTGTTGGCCACCTCGTGGTCGTCGAAGATGGTGATCCACGGGTGGCAGCGGTGTGCGGCCGCCAGGTCCGGGTCGGACTTGTGCAGCGCGTGCCGCAGCCGGTAGCCGGTCAGGTCGATGGTCTCGGTGGCCGGCACCCCGTCCCGCACGCCGACCAGCTCGGCCGACCC
>JBKOWA010000054.1:0-2424 GCA_046724155.1 Actinomycetota bacterium | reverse complement strand
GATCGCGGCCGGCAGGGCGACCGGGTCCGGGTCACCGGCCGGGACCGAGCAGGCTGCCGCGGCGCCCGCCACCGCGAGGGCGAGCGCGGCAACGGTGTGGCTACGCAGCACGTCGTACAGCCTGCCATGACTGTCAGTGCCGGCGGTTAGGCTGCCCCCAGAGCCGCCCGACAGACACAGAGCCGCCCGACAGGCAGCCGCCCGACAGTCGCAGCGAGGAGACGCCGTGGGACCCGGTCAGCCGAACCTGCAGCAGATCATGAAACAGGCGCAGAAGATGCAGGAGCAGATGCTCGCCGCGCAGCAGGAGCTGGCGTCCGCCGAGGTCACCGGGCATGCCGGCAACGGCCTGGTGACCGCGACGGTGACCGGCTCCGGCGAGCTGGTCAGCATTGCCATCGATCCCAAGGTGGTCGACCCGGACGACGTGGAGACGCTGCAGGACCTGGTCGTCGCCGCGATCCGTGATGCGACCCGGCAGGCCAGCGAGCTGGCCGCGGAGAAGATGGGCCCGCTGGCGGAGGGCCTCGGTGGGCTGGGCGGCATGCCCGGGCTGCCGTTCTAGCCCGACCGCGGACCGACCTTGTACGAGGGCGCTGTTCAGGACCTGATCGACGAGCTGGGCCGGCTGCCCGGGATCGGGCCGAAGAGCGCGCAGCGGATCGCGTTCCACCTGCTGGCCGCCGACCCGGCCGACGTGCAGCGGCTGGCCGCCGCACTGACCAGGATGAAGAGCGAGGTGCGGTTCTGCCGGGTGTGCGGCAACGTGGCCGAGGCCGAGGAGTGCCGGATCTGCCGGGATGCGCGGCGCGACACCACGGTGATCTGTGTGGTCGAGGAGCCGAAGGACGTCGTCGCGATCGAGAAGACCAGGGAGTTCCGCGGCCGGTACCACGTGCTCGGCGGTGCGATCAGCCCGATCGACGGCATCGGCCCGGACGACCTGCGGGTGCGCGAGCTCATGCAGCGGCTGGCCGACGGGGCGGTGACCGAGCTGATCCTGGCCACCGACCCCAACCTGGAGGGCGAGGCCACGGCCACCTACCTGGCCCGGCTGGTCAAGCCGCTGGGGCTGACGGTGACCCGGCTGGCCAGCGGGCTGCCGGTCGGCGGCGACCTGGAGTACGCCGACGAGGTCACGCTCGGACGGGCGTTCTCCGGCCGGCGCCGGCTGGACGTCTGAGCCGGCCCGCCGGGCGTGGCCCGGCTCATGGTGTGTGCGCCGGGCCAGCGGCGTCCGATCCGGAACGCGGCCCGGCAGCCGGCTCGGTGGGCCGCTGTCAGGCCGGCTCGCTGTCAGGCCGGCTCGCTGTCAGGCCGGCTCGCTGTCAGGCCGGCTCGCTGTCAGGCCGGCTCGCTGTCAGGCCGGCTCAGGGCCGGGACTCCCGGACGGTCCAGGTGCGGCCGCTGTCGGTGGAGACCAGCACCGCCAGCTTGCCGGCCGGGGCCGAGACGCCGGTCGGCAGGGCGTGGTACAGCGCGCCGCCCGTGCTGACGCCCAGGTCCTCCAGCGTCGCCGCCTCCCCGTAGGCATGCACCTCGGGCAGCGGCACCGTCCTGGTGCCGCCGTCCTCGGTCCGCAGCGGTGGCCTGAGCAGGTACGCCAGCTCGCCGTCGGGGAGCACCCGGAGCGCTTTCATCGCGCCGCTCATGCCGGAGCTCTGACCTGCGGCGATCTCCTGTGGCACCGGCACCCGGACCCACTCGGCGCCCACCCGGTCCAGCCGCCACATCCGCAGCAGCCGCCACTGGTCGTCGCCGATGGCCAGGTAGATCCGCTCGGTCACCGGGTCGCCGAGCAGCACGTTGACCGGGTTCCGCTCGCCGGGCGGTGCCGGAAGGGCGTGCCAGGTGCGGCCCCGGTCGTCGGTGTAGCCCATGGTGAGGGTGCCCCCGGCGGTGTGTGCCAGCACGATCCGGTGGCCGGCCGTCTCCTGCGCCCAGCCAACGCCCGGCGTCCCTGGCAGGACGGGCTGGTTGACCAGCGGGCGCTGCTCGTTGGTCAGCGGGTCGAACGCGGCCACCCGGCGGCCGGAGGCGTCCAGGCCGAGTGTCCAGCCGGCCGGTGCCGCCTCGGTGGCCGGCCCCCGGGGGCTCTTGCGGGGCATGGCGACCCAGTGCTGGCCGCCATCAGGGCTGGCGTACCAGGTCGAGCCCACCCAGAGGACCACCCCGCCGGTCTCGGTCGCCAGCACGACCGAGGCATCCTCGGCGGGGCCGTTGTCGGCCGGGCTGGGCACCCGGGTCCAGGTGCGGGCGCCGTCGCCGGTCCGCAGCAGCATGGTGTGCGCCGCACACCGGTACCCCGCCCCAGCGCAGCGCAGCACCGTCGCGAACCCGTGCTGGGCGGTGCCGAACGCCAGGCTCCGCACCTCCAGGGTCGGGCCGTGCCGCACCGGGTTGGCGGTGGTGACCGGCCGGGCG
>JBKOWA010000549.1:0-4116 GCA_046724155.1 Actinomycetota bacterium | reverse complement strand
GTGGAGACCGACCCGCTGGCGCCCAGCCCGCCCTCGCAGGCCTGGTGGGACGTGCCGGTGGCCGCGGTGGCCGGGCTGGAGTCCACCCGGCGGGCCCGGGCCGGGTACGATGCGGCCAATCGCGCCCAGCGCCCATACCTGTAAGCAGCGCCCCCTACCGGTGACCGCGCCCGGCGCGCCGATCGGCGAGGGCGCCGGCGAGCGGGCCGGACCAGCGAGAGGACACCTGCGGTGCGGACCATCGAGCACTGGATCGGGGGCAAGCCCGCCCCCGGCACGTCCGGCCGGG
Organism: Actinomycetota bacterium; assembly: GCA_046724155.1. Taxonomy (GTDB): domain Bacteria; phylum Actinomycetota; class Actinomycetes; order Mycobacteriales; family JACQDL01; genus JBKOWA01. The sequence continues at coordinate 3,827 of JBKOWA010000549.1, read as the reverse complement.
TCGGGCCGGTGTGGAACCCGGCGACCGGCGAGCAGCAGGCCGAGGTGGCGCTGGCCGGCAGCGCGGACGTCGACGCCGCGGTGCGGGCCGCGGCGGCGGCCTGGCGGGACTGGTCGCAGTCCTCGCTCAGCCGCCGGTCGAAGATCCTCTTCGCGTTCCGCGAGCTGGTGAACGCCCGGATCGACGAGCTGGCCGAGACCGTCTGCGACGAGCACGGCAAGGTGCTGTCCGACGCCCGCGGCGAGGTGCAGCGCGGGCTGGAGGTGGTGGAGTTCGCCTGCGGCATCCCGCACCTGCTCAAGGGTGAGTACTCCGACCAGGTCTCCGGCGGGGTGGACGTGTTCTCCTTCCGCGAGCCGCTGGGCGTGGTCGCCGGCATCACCCCGTTCAACTTCCCGGTCATGGTCCCGATGTGGATGCACCCGGTCGCCATCGCCTGCGGCAACGCGTTCGTGCTCAAGCCCAGCGAGCGGGACCCGTCCGCCGCGCTGCTGGTGGCCCGGCTGTGGGCCGAGGCCGGCCTGCCGGACGGGGTGTTCACCGTGGTGCACGGCGACCGGGAGGCGGTGGATGCGCTGTTGGACCACCCGCAGGTGGCCGCGGTGTCGTTCGTCGGCTCCACCCCGGTCGCCCGGCACATCCACCAGCGGGCCGGCGCCGCGGGCAAGCGGGTGCAGGCGCTCGGCGGGGCGAAGAACCATGCCGTCGTGCTGCCCGACGCGGACCTCGACTTCACCGCCGAGCACCTGGTGGCGGCCGCGTTCGGGTCGGCCGGCGAGCGCTGCATGGCGGTCTCGGCCACGGTCGCGGTCGGCTCGGCCGGCGGCGCGCTGGTCGAGGCGGTCGCCGAGCGGGCCCGCGGGGTGCGGGTCGGCCCGGGGCGGGACCCGGCCAGCGAGATGGGGCCGGTGGTCACCCGGGAGGCGCAGCGCCGGATCCTCGGCTACATCGACTCCGGCGAGCGGGCCGGGGCGCGCGTCGCGGTGGACGGGCGGGGCCTGGTGGTGCCCGGGCACGAGCAGGGCTTCTTCGTCGGGCCGACGGTGCTGGACGCGGTCACCCCGCAGATGGACGTGTACCGGGAGGAGATCTTCGGGCCGGTGCTGTCGGTGCTACGCGCGGGCTCGGTGGACGAGGCGATCGACCTGGTGAACGCCAACCCGTACGGGAACGGCACCGCGATCTTCACCACCAGCGGCGAGGCAGCGCGCCGCTTCCAGCGCGGCGTCCAGGTCGGCATGATCGGCATCAACGTGCCGATCCCGGTGCCGATGGCCTACTACTCCTTCGGCGGATGGAAGGACTCGCTGTTCGGCGACAAGCACATCCACGGCCCGGAAGGCGTGTCGTTCTACACCCGCGGCAAGGTGATCACGAGCCGCTGGCCGCACACCGGGCGTCCGGTGGCTGCCAGCTACCACTTCCCGACGGCAACCTGAGGCCGGACGGGCCAGACCCGGAGGACGGACATGGGAGAACGCAAGCGTCGCGCCGCAGCGCTCCTGCTGGCGGTACCGCTGGTACTGGCGGCGGCGTGTTCGAACAACGACAACAACGCGACATCGTCATCGTCGGGGGGCGGCACCGCCCGCAACTACACCTTCGCGGTGGTGACCCACGGCGCCGCCGGTGACGCGTTCTGGAGCGTGGTGAAGGCCGGCGCCGAGCAGGCCGGCAAGGACGAGGGTGTCAAGGTCACCTACCAGAGCGACGGCGACCCGCAGAGCCAGTCGCAGCTCATCGACGCCGCGGTATCGCAGAAGGTGAACGGCCTGGTGGTCTCGATGGCCAACCCGGACGCCCTGAAGGCGGCCATCCAGAAGGCGGTGCAGGCCGGCATCCCGGTGGTCACCATCAACTCCGGGCAGGACAAGTCGGCCGAGTTCGGCGCGCTGGAGCATGTCGGCCAGAGCGAGGGCATAGCCGGCCAGGGCGCCGGCAGCAAGCTGAAGGAGGCCGGTGTCACCCACCTGGTCTGCGTGGTGCACGAGGCCGGCAACGTCGGGCTGGACGAGCGCTGCCGCGGGGCGTCCCTGGGCCTCGGCAGCCGGGTGGACAGGCTGCAGGTGGACGGCAACGACCTGCAGTCCGCGCAGGCCACGATCAAGGCCAAGCTGCAGGCCGACAAGACGATCAACGGCGTGCTGGCGCTCAACCCGGGAGTGGGCGCGGTGACCGTCGACGCGGTATCGGAGGCCGGCTCCAGCGCCAAGATCGCCACCTTCGACCTGAACGCGGACGTGGTGCAGGCGGTCCAGGACGGCAAGATCCTGTTTGCCGTGGACCAGCAGCAGTACCTGCAGGGCTACCTGCCGATCGTGTTCCTCACCCTGTACAAGGCGAACCTGAACACCGTCGGTGGCGGCCTGCCGGTGCTGACCGGCCCGGGCTACGTCACCAAGGACAACGCCGCGCAGGTGGCCGACCTGGCCACCAAGGGCACCCGCTGAGGCGTCCCGCCGCGGGCGGGACGTGACCGGTCGGGGAGGCTGCGGCGGCTGTCGGGGGCGGCGCGCCGGGCTTCCCCGACCAGCGCAATGCCGAGACGCTCGTCGTGCATCGACCGGGGAGGCTCCGGCGTGCCGGGGGTTCCCCGACCCTGGGAGGCATCGTGACAACCGCAACCCCGGCCGTCGACGAGCGGGTGGCCGACGTCGGCGCGCTGCGCCGGCTGCTGCTGCGCCCCGAGCTCGGCGCGCTGGTCGGCGTGATCGTCGTCTTCGTGTTCTTCGCCGCCCAGTCCGAGGTGTTCCGCTCGCCGGCCGGCATCGCCACCTGGCTGGACCCGGCCTCGACGCTGGGCATCATGGCCGTCGCGGTGGCGCTGCTGATGATCGGCGGCGAGTTCGACCTGTCCGCCGGGGTGATGACCGGCACCACCGGGCTGGTCACCGCCATCCTGGCCACCGAGTACGGCTGGAACATCTGGGCGGCGATCGGCGCGTCGCTGGTGGTGGCGCTGGTGTTCGGTTTCTGGAACGGCTACCTGGTGGTGCGCACCGGGCTGCCCAGCTTCATCATCACCCTCGGCACGTTCCTCATGCTGCAGGGCCTGAACCTGGGCGTGACCAAGTACGTCACCGACACCGTGACGGTCCGCGGGCTGGCGCGCACCGACGGGTTCAGCTCGGCGCGCGCGCTGTTCGCGGGCACGTTCGAGGTGGCCGGCACCAGCTACCGGGTCACCATCCTGTGGTGGCTGGGGCTGACCGCCGTCGCGGCGTACGTGCTGCAGCGGACCCGGGCCGGCAACTGGATCTTCGCTGTCGGCGGCGACGCCGGGGCGGCCCGCAACGTCGGCGTGCCGGCGGCCCGCACCAAGATCGCGCTGTTCATGACCACCGCGGGCGCGGCCTGGCTGGTCGGCAACATGGTTGCGCTGGAGCTGTCGTCGGTGCAGGCCAACCACGGCATCGGCGAGGAGCTGACGTACATTGTGGCCGCGGTGATCGGGGGCTGCCTGCTCACCGGTGGGTACGGCTCCGCGGTGGGCGCCGCACTGGGCGCGCTGATCTTCGGGATGACCATCCGCGGCATCGTGTTCCTCAACTGGGACGCGGACTGGTTCAAGTTCTTCCTCGGCGCGATGCTGCTGCTGGCCGTGCTCGCCAACCGGCTGGTGCGCAGGTACGCCGAGCAGAGCAGGAGGTGAGGCCGTGATGGCCAACCCGACGCCCGGCGACACCCCGGCGGGCGCTGTGCCCCACGATGCGGTGCCCAACGATGCCGTGCCCGGTGACGCTGTGCCCCGGGGCCCGGCGACCGGTGGCGCAGCAGCCAGCGGCGCTGCGGCCGGCGGTGCCGCGGCCGGCGGCGCGGTGTCCAGC
>JBKOWA010000292.1:0-5086 GCA_046724155.1 Actinomycetota bacterium | reverse complement strand
TCGACCACCTTAGCCCCCGATCACTGCCGCAACCACCTTGTAACATCTTCCATCGTCGTGCGGCTCAGCCAAGCTCACGGTCAGGGTACTGCGACCAACAGTGTACAAGCCATCCTCCTTGGCAAGATATGCGTCTTCGATGGCGGAGTCCGTAACCCAGAGGTGGTACTTTGCGCCGCCGTACGTGAAAATGGCCTGTACTCTACGTTTCGGATTGCCAAACGCCAAGCCGGGGCTATAGATTTGTAAACTACAATCGCCCACGGCGATAAATCTCAACGAGCCCGAGTTCTTGTCAACGACTTCGATCGGGACGTAGTCGTTGAGCCCGTTGTACGTACTGTGCCCGTTCAGCCAGAGGTCACCGACATCAACCAGACGGTCGACCCTGTCATGAGAGAATTCGCCGACCTTCACCCAGTATCGGTTAGGATCCAACAGCCAGTTCTCCCGTTGATGCAGTCTACCTCTGGGCTCGATAAGCGGGACATCGATCACGTCAAGGACTCTCGGATCCGACCCATCTCGGTATTGTCGCTCATAAGCTGAAACCTCTTCGCGCTCTCGGTTGCTCACTGGCCGGATCCACCCACCGACGCTGTCGCCGATCAGCTCTCGCCCGGCGAGACATCGACCGGAGGTTTTGCGCGAGTTTGCCAGACACACGAGACGTTTGATCACGATCCGCTCCGCCGCCGATGGGCCCATCCGGCTGACACGGCATTCTGCTCGTGAATGCATGAGCTCAGGATGGACCGCTTGGAGCTTTGTGGTCGATTCACCCCGGTCTGTCCTAGGACGTCGCGGTTCGCCCTCAGCGTGGGAGCCAGCCGATCAGCACGACCCGTCGACCATGCTGAAGAAGGCGCCGTCCGGACACCGACGATGGTGGGCACCGGGCCCGGACCGGCGAGAGCAGAACCGAACGAGCGCCGGACCGACTCGGTCCGCCCGTAAGTCCCACGGCCGGCCACCCCGCCGAGCCCGGCCGGATCAACGTCTACCTGCGCATCGTGCCGCACACAAAGAAGCTACCGCCAAGCACTGACAGACTCCCTCGCCAACACACCGGCGACGCCACCTTCGGCGGCCACGTGGTCGGCTCAGCCCGGGCTGGCATACCAGCCGGACCCAGCGCGCGCCGTCCGCGAGCAGGGCAGGGCTATCCGGCTGGGGGACTCGGATTCGAACCGAGACTGCAAGGCTCCAAAGGCCTGCGGGCTGCCGTTACCCCATCCCCCACCTGCGCGGCAAGCGTAGTCCAGGCCGGACAGGTGCGCCTGCAGGTGTGCCTGGACGCGGTGGGGGTATGCCGGCGGCAGGCTTGTGGGTCAGTTGAGGCGTGACTGCGTTCACGTCGCGGTTCGCTTTGGCGACTTGCGGGACCTACGCCACCGTAGGTTACGGTGGCGTAAGAAGCAGCTCGGCCGCCGCCCGGCCCCGACACGTGAGGAAACCATGAGCGCACCAACCGACGCGCCCGCCCGCGAGGGCCAGCCTGTCCCGAAGCCGATCACCGAGGGCGTGCGCCCCGGCAGCGAGCAGGTAGTCCTCTACATCCTGGTGCTGGTCCCGTTCATCGCGCTGCTCGCGGCGGTGCCGGCGGTGTGGGGCTGGGGCCTCGGCTGGCATGACGTCGTGCTGGCGCTGGTGTTCTACGTGGTGTCCGGGCTCGGCGTGACCGTCGGCTTCCACCGGTACTTCACCCACGGCGGCTTCAAGGCGAAGCGGTGGCTGCGGATCGCGCTGGCGATTGCCGGCAGCTTGGCGGTGCAGGGCCCGGTGATCCGCTGGGTGGCCGACCACCGCCGGCACCACATGTTCAGCGACAAGGAGGGCGACCCGCACTCGCCGTGGCGGTTCGGCACCAGCGTGGGCGCGCTGACGAAGGGCATGTGGCACGCGCACATGGGCTGGCTGTTCAACCGGGAGCGGACGAACGAGGAACGGTTCACCCCGGACCTGCTCGCCGACCGGGACATCGCGCGGATCGACCACCTGTTCCCGGTCTGGCTGACCTTCACCCTGCTCGCGCCCCCGCTGATCGGCGGGCTCTGGTCGATGTCCTGGCACGGCGCGCTCACCGCGTTCTTCTGGGCGAGCCTGGTCCGGATCAGCTTCCTGCACCACATCACCTGGTCGGTGAACTCGGTCTGCCACGTCATCGGCGAGCGGCCGTTCGCGGCCCGCGACAAGTCGGCCAACTTCTGGCCGTTGGCGATCATCAGCTTCGGCGAGAGCTGGCACAACTCGCACCACGCGGACCCCACCTGCGCCCGGCACGGCGTGCTGAAGGGCCAGATCGACATCTCGGCGCGGCTGATCCAGTGGTTCGAGCGGTTCGGCTGGGTGTACGACGTCCGCTGGACGACTCCGGAGCGGATCCAGGCCCGCCGTGCCGGCTGAGCGAACGCTGCCGGAGAACGGTCGGTACCGGCTGGCACGATGGCGGGTGTGACGGAGGACCCGACACGCGGCAGGAACAACCGAGCCCGGATCCGGATGACGGGCAAGGAACGCCGCCAGCAGCTCCTCGACATCGGTCGCTCGCTGTTCGCCGAACGCGGCTTCGAGGCCACCTCGATCGAGGAGATCGCGGCCCGGGCCGGGGTCAGCAAGCCGGTCGTGTACGAGCACTTCGGCGGCAAGGAGGGGCTGTACGCGGTCGTGGTCGACCGCGAGATGCAGCGGCTCACCGACCGGGTGGTCAGCGCGCTGGACGCCGACCACCCGCGGGAGCTGCTGGAGCAGGCCGCGCTGGCCTTCCTGTCCTACATCGAGGACGAGACCGACGGCTTCCGCATCCTGATCCGCGACTCGCCGGTAGCCAGCACCACCGGCACCTTCTCCAGCCTGATCGGCGACATCGCCAGCCAGGTTGAGTACATCCTGGGCAGCCAGTTCAAGGCCCGCGGCTACGACACCAAGCTGGCCGCGCTGTACTCCCAGGCGCTGGTCGGCATGGTCGCCCTGACCGGCCAGTGGTGGCTGGACGAGCGCAAGCCGAAGCGGGAGGAGGTCGCCGCGCACCTGGTGAACCTGGCCTGGAACGGGCTGTCCCACCTGGAGCACAAGCCCAGGCTGCGGGTCGGCCGCTGACCCGGGGAGGGGTGGCAGTGGCGCAGCAGTACGTGGCGGCGATCGACCAGGGCACCACCAGCACGCGGTGCATCATCTTCGACCGCGGCGGTCGGATCGTCTCGCAGCACCAGCTCGAGCACCGGCAGATCCTCCCGCGGGCCGGCTGGGTCGAGCACGACGCCGACGAGATCTGGACGAACACCCGGGAGGTCACCGCGGCGGCGCTGGCCAAGGCCGACCTGACCCACTGGGACATCGCCGCGGTCGGCATCACCAACCAGCGGGAGACCACCGTGGTCTGGGACCGCGCCACCGGCCGGCCGGTGCACAACGCGATCGTCTGGCAGGACACCCGCACCGACCGGATCTGCGCCGAGCTGGGCGCCGCGGGCGGCGGCGCGGACCGGTACCGCGAGCGGACCGGGCTGCCGCTGGCCACCTACTTCGCCGCCCCCAAGGCGCGGTGGATCCTGGACACCGTGCCGGGCGCCCGCGAGCGCGCCGAGGCCGGCGAGCTGCTGTTCGGCACGATGGACTCCTGGGTGCTGTGGAACATGACCGGCGGCCCGCACGGCGGGGTGCACCTCACCGACGTCACCAACGCCTCCCGCACCCTGCTGATGGATCTGTCCACGATGGACTGGGACGGCGAGATCGCCGCCGAGGTCGGGGTGCCGGTCGCCATGCTGCCGCCGATCCGGTCCTGCTCGGAGGTGTACGGGGCGGGCCGGCCGGGCGGCTTCCTGCCCGACGTGCCGGTCGCCGGCATCCTCGGCGACCAGCAGGCGGCCACGTTCGGCCAGGCCTGCTTCGCCCCCGGCGACGCCAAGAACACCTACGGCACCGGCAACTTCATGCTGCTGAACACCGGCCCTGACCGGGTGCTCAGCCGCAACGGCCTGCTCACCACGGTGTGCTACCAGCTCGGCGGCGCCGCCCCGGTGTACGCCCTGGAGGGCTCGATCGCGGTGACCGGGTCGCTGGTGCAGTGGCTGCGGGACAACCTGGGGCTGATCGCCTCGGCACCGGAGGTCGAGGAGCTGGCCGGCACCGTGCCGGACAACGGCGGGGTGTACATCGTGCCCGCGTTCTCCGGCCTGTTCGCGCCGTACTGGCGGTCCGACGCGCGGGGCGTGATCGTCGGGCTGACCCGGTTCGCCGACCGCGGGCACCTGGCCCGGGCCACGCTGGAGGCGACCGCGTTCCAGACCCGGGAGGTGCTGGACGCGATGAACGCCGACTCCGGGGTGCCGCTGACCGAGCTGCGGGTGGACGGCGGCATGGTGGGCAACGAGATGCTCATGCAGTTCCAGGCGGACATCCTCGGCGTGCCGGTCGTACGGCCCAGGATCACCGAGACCACGGCGCTCGGCGCGGCCTACGCGGCCGGGCTGGCCGTCGGCTTCTGGACCGGCCTGCCGGAGCTGGCCGCGAACTGGGCCGAGGACACCCGATGGCTGCCGCAGCGCGACGCCGCCTGGCGGGACCGCGAGTTCGGCCGCTGGAAGAAGGCCGTCACCCGGTCCTTCGACTGGGTGGACTGAAGCCGGGGCGCGATGCACGGTGCCGGACGCCGTCGGGTTGACGCGGGGCCGTGCAGGCTGACGGGCGCCTCGCAGTGGCACCGCAGGTGGGGCCGCGGAATTCGGTACCGGGGGCGGGCTCACGCCGTGTCGGACAGTTCCAGCCAGGCATTCTCGGCCTGCTCGCGCTCGGCACGGACGGCACGCAGCTCCGCGTCCAGCTGCGCCACCGCGGCGTAGTCGGTGGCCTGCTCGGCCAGCGCGGCGTGCAGCCGGCGTTCCCGCTCCTCGAGCTTGGCGATCTGCCGCTCCAACCGGGCCAGCTCCTTGCGGGCCGCCCGGGCCTGGGCGGCCTGGCCGGGCACCACGCCCGCGCCGGCTGGCGCTGAGGCCGCCGTAGGGGTCAGCGCAGATGCCGCTGTGGGGGCTCCGCGGGTGGCGGTCGCAGGCGGGCCGGGGGCTGCACCACGGCCGGTCCCACC
>JBKOWA010000061.1:0-1464 GCA_046724155.1 Actinomycetota bacterium | reverse complement strand
GCGGCGCCCCCGGCGCCCAGACGACGACCGGCTGCGTTGTCGTCGTCGCCGATACAACAACGGTATCGGCTCCTCCTCCGCCTTGCCGGACCGCCGCCTGGATCACCGGGTGCATCCACCGAGGGATTACCAACAGGCTCTAAGCGCGATTCACGGTACGCGCCGCCGCGCACCTGTCAGGCTGGCCAGGCGTCGGCGTACTCGACCGGGAAAGGGGTGCCAGATGGCGGTGGTGGAGCCGGTAGGGGGCAAGCGGGACCGTGACGAGGTGTTCGTGGAGTACACCAAGTCGGTCTGCCCGGTGTGCAAGGTCGTCGTGGACGCCCAGGTCAACCTCCGCGGCGGCAAGGTGTACCTGCGCAAGCGCTGCAAGGAACATGGCTGGTTCGAGGCCCTCGTCTACGGCGACGCCCAGATGTACCTGGAGTCGGCCCGGTTCAACAAGCCGGGCACGATACCGCTGGCCTTCCAGACCGAGGTCCGCGACGGCTGCCCATCCGACTGCGGCCTGTGCCCGGAGCACAAGCAGCACGCCTGCCTGGGGATCATCGAGGTGAACACCGGCTGCAACCTGGACTGCCCGGTGTGCTTCGCCGACTCCGGCCACCAGCCCGACGGGTATGCGATCACCCTGGCTCAGTGCGAGGCGATGCTGGACGTGTTCGTCGCCTCCGAGGGTGAGGCCGAGGTGGTGATGTTCTCCGGCGGCGAACCCACCATCCACAAACACATCATCGACTTCATCGACGCCGCCCAGGCGCGTCCGATCAAGGCGGTCAACCTCAACACCAACGGCATCCGCCTCGCCTCCGACAAACACTTCGTGGCCGAGGTCGGGCGACGGAACCGGCCCGGCCGGGCGGTCAACGTCTACCTGCAGTTCGACGGGTTCGACGAGCGCACCCACCGCCAGATCCGCGGCCGCGACCTGCGCGCCAGCAAACGCAAGGCGCTGGACAACTGCGCCGATGCGGGCCTGACCGTCACCCTGGTCGCCGCCGTGGAGCGCGGCCTCAACGAGCACGAGCTCGGCGACATCATCGAGTTCGGCCTCGCCCACCCGGCGGTGCGGTCGGTGGCGTTCCAGCCGGTCACCCACTCCGGCCGGCACATCGAGTTCGACCCGCTGACCCGGCTGACCAACGCAGACATCATCCACGGCATCGCCGCCCAACGCCCGCAATGGTTCCAGGTGTCGGACTTCTTCCCGGTGCCGTGCTGCTTTCCCACCTGCCGTTCCATCACCTACCTGCTCACCGACGGCACCCCCGGCCAGCCCGCGTCCGGCGAGCTTGCGTCCGGCGAGCTTGGGAGCCGGCTCAGCTGGAACGGTGCCCTGGTCCCGATCCCGCGGCTGCTCAACGTTGAGGACTACCTGGACTACGTGTCCAACCGGGTGGTGCCCGACCACGCCGTCCGCGCGGCGCTGGAGAAGCTGTGGTCGGCCTCGGCGTTCATGGGCAC
>JBKOWA010000062.1:0-8292 GCA_046724155.1 Actinomycetota bacterium | reverse complement strand
GGTCGCCCAGTCGCCGACCAGGTTGGCGTTGGCGATGAGCACCCGGGGCGCCCACTCGTGGGTGCGCATCACCCCGACCGGCCGGCCGGACTGGACCAGCAGCGTCTCGTCGTCCCGCAGGCCGGAGAGGGTGCGGACGATCGCGTCGAAGCTGGCCCAGTCGCGGGCCGCCTTGCCGGATCCGCCGTACACCACGAGCCGGTCCGGGTGCTCGGCGACCTCCGGGTCGAGGTTGTTCATCAGCATCCGCAGCGCGGCCTCCTGCGGCCAGCCCGCTGCGGTGCGCTGCGTGCCGCGAGGAGCCCGGACGGTGCGCGGTCCGCTGGTCATGGTCATCTCCTGCCCTGGACACCCGCGCTTGGGTACCTGGCCGGTGTGGAACCTGCTCAATTCTGGGAATCCAGAGGTGGCCCTTGGACAGCCTGCCACGTTCAGCGATACGCTGACGGTGCTGGACCTTGCTCGAGCAGTTACCTCATGGGCTACCGGCCATCCCGTCTTTCAGGTGGTCTGATGTTGCCCTGACCCGCCCGCCTGGTGATGTTCGATGCTAGTCGAACAGCTCGTCCACCGTATTGACGGTGGCGGCGCGGCGGACCCAGGTGTCAAGCTGGTCGAGGTCGGTGCAGCCGGTGATGCGTTCGCGTGCCTGGTCGGGTATCTCGATGCCGCGGGCGTCGAGGAACGCCAGGACTGCCTTGGCCTCACCCTTGGCTTCGCCTTGGTTGTAGTAGCGGCGCGCGAAATCGCTTTGGTACCGATGAGGAGCCGTGGTGGTCATGAGAGCCTCCAGGTATTCTCCGGCTGCCGCCGGCAGCACCGTGAACACGAGATCAGCATACAGGGTGGCATGGTAAAGATCGACAACCTCCAACGCGGCCAGCAACGCGTCGAAGACCTCCTTCCGACCGGGCCGCGGGCCGTGCGCCAGCGCGGAGAGCACCGCCAGCTCCGGGGTACGGGTGGCCAGCACCGGGTCGGTCAGCACCGGCACCTCCTCCGGGCCGAGGACCAGCGGGGTCAGCACCAGACCAGGACCGCCCACATCGATCGGGATGGCACTCCATGCGGCCACAGCTGGTTTCTGACACAGCACCAGCAGCAGCACCCGGCACCCCAGCCGGGCATGCAGATTGACGACGTAAGAAGGCCAGCTACGCCGCTTGTGTTCGTCGGTGCCCAGCTGCACCTCCACCACCACTGCCAACACCGGGTCGTCCCCATCTGCCAAGGTGATGACCGCGTCGGCCCGGTATTCGGTGGGGGTGACATTGGTGAGGTCATTGGCTGACAGGTGCGCCTGCTGGAAAGCGGGCACCGGAACCCCGAGCGGGCTGGTGAGCAACTCGGCGACCAGCGCCGGCCGGTGGCGGAACAGCTCGACCAGCACCTCGTGCAAGTTCGACGGCATGACCGCGACGCTAACAACAGCCACCGACACAAAACGACACGCCGCGCATATACGCTACTCATATACATCGCGCATATCGTGGCGCTGCGCGCACGCCTCCATGTATCAGGACACCAACCAGGCTGCCGGCGGTGCGCGGCTGCTACGACGACCAGGGCTGTCCGCGTGCGTCGGCACACGATGCCCCGCGACCGTTACATCCCCCGTTCGACCACGCCCGACAGACACGAACGTCTGTCGCGAAAATCAGTCGGAATACCAGTCACGGGAGCGGGCCGGTCACGGACTGGGCGGCGGCGAGCAGGTCGCCGCTGGCCACCAGGGTGTCAGCGGCGGCGATCTCGGGGGCCAGGTACCGGTCCGGCCCGGGCCCGGCGACCACCTTACGCAGCACGGCCAGCACCGCCGCGGTCGCCGGCGCCGGGGTCAGCGGGGCGCGCAGGTCCAGCGCCCGGGCCGCGGTGAGGATCTCCACCGCGAGCACCCGGTGCAGCCCGTCCACCGCCCGGCGCAGCTTGCGGGCCGCGGACCAGCCCATCGAGACGTGGTCCTCCTGCATCGCGCTGGACGGGATGCTGTCCACGCTGGCCGGGACCGCGAGCCGCTTCAGCTCCGAGACGACCGCCGCCTGGGTGTACTGCGCGATCATGTGCCCGGAGTCCACCCCCGGGTCGTCGGCCAGGAACGGCGGCAGGCCGTGCGAGCGCGCCACGTCCAGCAGCCGGTCGGTACGCCGCTCGGCCATGCTCGCCAGGTCGGCCACCGCGATGGCCAGGAAGTCGAGCACGTAGCCGACCGGGGCGCCGTGGAAGCTGCCGTTGGACTCCACCCGGCCGTCCGGCAGCACCACCGGGTTGTCGATGGTCGCGGCCAGCTCCCGGCCGGCGACCGCCTCGGCGTGCGCCAGCGTGTCCCGCATCGCGCCGGCCACCTGCGGGGCGCAGCGCAGCGAGTACGCGTCCTGCACCCGGTTGCAGTCCGGGCCGCGGTGCGACTCCACGATGGCCGAGCCGGCGAGCAGCGCCCGCATGTTGGCGGCCGAGGCGGCCACGCCCGGATGCGGCCGCAGCGCCTGCAGGTCGGCGGCGAACACCCGGTCGGTGCCGAGCAGCGCCTCGAGGCTCATCGCCGCCGCCAGGTCCGCGGTGGTGACCAGCCGGCGCAGGTCGGCGCAGGCCAGCACCAACATGCCGAGCATGCCGTCGGTGCCGTTGATCAGCGCCAGCCCCTCCTTGGCGGCCAGCCGGACCGGCTCGATGCCGGCCGCGGCCAGCGCGCTGGCGGCCGGCCGGAGCGCGGCGGCGGCGTCCCGCACCTCACCCTCCCCCATCAGCGCCAGCGCGACGTGCGCCAGCGGCGCCAGGTCGCCGGAGCAGCCGAGGCTGCCGAACTCGCGCACCACCGGCGCGATGCCCGCGTTCAGCAGCCCGGCCAGCGCCTCGGCGGTGCTCGGGCGGGCACCGGTGCGGCCCGAGGCGAGGGTGCGTAACCGCAACAGCATCAGCGCGCGCACCACCTCGCGCTCCACCTCGGGCCCCGAGCTCGCGGCGTGGGAGCGGATGAGGCTGCGCTGCAGCGCCTCCCGGCGCTCCGCTGGAATGTGCCGGGTGGCCATCGCACCGAAGCCGGTCGAGATGCCGTAGGCCGGTGTCTGCCCCGCGGCCAGGTCCTCCACCAGCTTGCGGGACACCGCCATCGCCTCGCGGGCCCGCTCGGTCAGCGCCACCCGGGCGCCGCCGCGGGCCACCTCGACGACCTGAGGAGCGGTCAGCGGGACCACCCCGACCGGCACCGTTGCCGGCATAGTGCTCGTAGTCATCCCGCCATTCCACGTCCTCCCGGCCCCGGACGAAAGCCGGCGGGTGAACCATCGGTCCTGGCCCGGCCGCGGGCGGTCGCGCCGGGGTAGCCGGCGTGGGCCGGGCGGTGATCGGCCGCCGCGCCCGGCCGGGCTAGGCTGCCGGGCATGCCGCGCTACAGACTCGCCCTGGTGACCGGAGCGTCAAGTGGGATCGGCGAGCACTTTGCCCGCGAGCTGGCCGCCGCCGGGACCAACCTGGTGCTGGTCGCCCGCCGGGCCGACCGGCTGACCGCGCTGGCCGAGGAGCTGGCCAGCCGGCACGGGGTGCGCGCCGACGTCATCGCCGCCGACTTGGCCGACCCGGCCAGCCTGGCGCCGGTCGAGCAGCGGCTGGCCGGCGCCGAGGACCCGGTCGACCTGCTGGTCAACAACGCCGGGTACGGCACCACCGGCCCGTTCGCCGAGCAGGATCTCGGCAGCGAGCTGAACGAGATCGACGTGAACGTGATCGCGCTGGTCCGGCTCACCCATGCCGTGCTGCCGGGCATGATCAGCCGGGGCCGCGGCGGGGTGCTGAACGTGGCGTCCACGGCCGCGCTCACCCCAGCGCCGAACAACGCGACATACTGCGCCACCAAGGCGTACGTCACGGTGTTCAGCGAGGCGCTGCACAGCGAGGTCAGGCGGCACGGGGTGACCGTCACGGCGCTGCTGCCCGGGCTCACCCGGACCGACTTCCAGGAAACCGCGAGCTACAACGCGAGCTGGGCCCCGTCCTTCGTCTGGCAGCAGCCGCAGGCGGTGGCCCGGGCCGGCCTGGCGGCGGTGGCGGCCGGCCGCGCGGTGTGCATCTCGGGCGCGGCCAACAAGGCGATGGCGACAGTGCTGCGGGTGACCCCGCGGTCACTGGTCCGCGGCATCACCGGCCGGGTCTCGGCGCCCTGACCGGACCAGCAGCTGCCGAGCCCGCGGCCTGCTCGAACCGGAGCCGGGCCAGCCGCAACAACGCGTCGTCCCCGCCGATCCGCCGTTGGAGCCGATCCGCCGTTGGAACAGTGCGTGCAGGGCGGCACGGTGGCGGTCAGCATGCCGCCTGGCTACAACAGAAGTGGCTACAACAGGACGGGCTGCCGGGCGGGATAGGCTGCCGGCCGAGTTCGCCGCCGACATCGACGAATTCCTGGCCGCATGACCTGGCCGCTCGGTGATCTTCTATGCGGTCCAGGCGAGCGGGTGCTAGCCGTGGCCGGGGGTGCTGGAGGGTCCCTCGGGCCGGGGGTTCGCTGATGCACGTTCATCGGCTGGGCTCATGTTTGCGGTGCCGATGTTCACCACGGTGTGCGGTGGGCTGACTTGGCCGTTCGAGCTTGGCGGCTCGGGCGTGAAGGCGGTGGCGGGCGGGTAGTCGCGGCCGAAGCAGCGGGCGACGGCCGCGATATCGACCGGGTTTTGCTGGTGGTAGCGCAGGAGTTGCTGGACGTCGGGGCGGAACCTTGGGGAGGCTGGTCCGGGTGGGTCGGGGTCGGCGTGTGCCGGGGCGGGGTGGGCTCGGAGAGTAACTCGTCGACGAGGGTGGGGAACCGCACGAACATGATCGCGGCGCGCGCCATGGTGTCCGGGTCTTCGTGATGGTTCAGGTGCAGGCTCAGGGCGTTGAGCATGCCGAAGGCGTTGACGACCCGCTTGACGAGGCGGGGGTTGGCGCCGCAGCCAGCCGGCAGTCCACACCGCGTAGGCGGTCACGACCGTGGCCAGCGCACCAACGAACCAGGCAAGCGGATGCGACGAGGCCAGGGTGCCCAGCCAGCCGGGTGGCAGTCCCGAACCCGTCCGCTCCGGCATTGCGGCGGAGAAGCCGGCATACGCGGCTGCCGAGGCAGCCACGAGCATCGCCGCCCGGGCGAGGCGGCGCCACCACAGCGAGCGCCGTTCACGTCTGGCCGCACCACCGGCGCGACCGGACCCGGTGGCAGCTGCCGGCCTGGCACCCCGACGACCGGACTCGGCAGAGGACGCCGGCCTGGCATCCCGGTGACCGGACCCGGCAGAGGGTGCCGGCCTGGTGCCCCGGCGACCGGACCGGTCGAGCCCCCACGATCCGGCGACCAGCACCGCGGCCGTTACCGCCGCAAGCAGCGGGACCGCGTGGGTGGCGAGCCAGTGCGGCACTTCCCGCGTCTCGCGGCGCACCTCGGGCCGGTGCAGGTAGGCCAGCCAGTACCAGGCGCAGATCGCGGTCGCTGACAGGCCCAGGAGGGTGTCGGCCACCCGGTGGCCGCGCACCTGCCGGGGAGACCAGCGGCGCAGCGACGCCACCACCGCCGCGATCTCACCGAGCGGGTTGTCGTTGGCACGCTGGTGGAGCCAGCCGAAGGCAGGTGAGGACCAGAACAGCAACCGGCCGAGCGCCAGCCCGACCGCCGCTACCGAGGCCACGGCGGTGAGGGTCCTGCTCAGACCTTCGGCGTCGCCGGGCCAGATCCCGCGCGCCTTGCCAACCAGCAGCACCGCGAGCAGGAGCGCGGCGGCCAGCACCGGCCGCGAGCGCAGGGCACGCGTCAACGCTCCCGTGACGGTCATCACCGCGCGGGTCGCCAACGCCCGCGCGGAGCGCACCTCGGCGTTGACGGCCCGCGCCAGCGACCACCACTCCGGCGCCACCGCGCTCTCGCGCCAGGCGTCGTAGCGGATGACCACGGGTTCGGCGAGCAGCTCGGCACCCTCCGGCGGACCGTCCGCGGCCCCGGTGCCGGTGGGCTGCCCCGGGGAGGACATCCGGTGCATCAGCAGGCCGACCAGGCTGCTCTTGCCAGCCCCCCACCGCCCGTCGATGTGGACCACCGCGGTCCCGGCGCCCTGCTTGGTCACCAGCTCGGCGACGAGCCCGAGCAGGTGCGCCGCCAGCACACCCCGGCCCAAGGCATCGGTGGCCGGATCCTCGTTGTCCACCAGGCTCGTCGCCCGCACCCGCGGCCCCAGCTCCGGCTCACCCGCCACCTGCCCGTTGCGGAGCAGGGGCCACAGCACCACAGACCCGTCGGCGCCGGCGGAGACCAGCAGGGTACGGCCGTCCTCCAGCCGCACCCCGGCCACCGCGTTGACCGCACCGGAGTGTGCCGGTCCAAGGCGCAGCGGGGCCGGCCAGTCCCAAGGCATGCCTAGACTCAGTCCAGCATGCTTGATGACCAACGCCGGGCCTGCTGCCGCCACGAGTGACCCCCCATCGCTCGCGAAGTCGTCTGCCGGATTGTGCCACGCCGTCCACAGCTCCCGGCCCGATAGACACCTGCCGGGACGGCGCGTCAGATGGGGCAAGGTGACAAACCATTGTCAGATGGTCGCTACGCCGCAGCGCCGCCGGCGCAGATCGGATCGGTGAGCGCTCGCGACGCTCCGTTACTGTTTACCCGCCTGTGCGGCACCCCACCAGGGCTGGGGGACTAACCGGCGACAGTCACCGGCTCATCCTGGTCAGCAGCCGCTCCGGACTGCCGGGCCGACCGGCCCCCATGGCCAAGGCACCCGGGTGATCGTTCGTTCGCAAGGTCAAGCGGACTGGTAGATCCGGTCGATGCCGACAAGAGCCACCTTGCTGTCGCTGGTAGCCGATCCGGCAAGATCTTCGTCGAAGCCGGCACCCGAGTAGCAGGCAAGGATCGTGTCGCGGGTGTCATAGCCGGCGCGGGCGAGCAGGTCGCGAGCCCTGGCCAGGCGCCGTAGCTGGCGGTGTCCCATGACTTCGCCCCACTTGACCTCACCCAGGGAGAGGATCCGTCGCGGTTCGCCCGGCTCTGGCGCGGCGAGTACGACGACATCGACCTCGATCTGGGTGCGGCTCGCTGGATCGTTCACCACACCGTAGCCGACCTGAGCGGGGGCCCCGCCGAAGAGCGCGCCGCCGTTCTCCCCAGCGTAGTCGCGGCACAGTTTCTCGAAGTGCGGGCCGACGACCTGGGCGAGGAAGGTTCGCTGGCTCGACCGCCAGACCTCCGCCGCGCGATGGATCTCCAACTCCGCCCAGCGCCGGCGCATGACAGCCTCATAGAAGGTGATCAACGGCTCGACAATCCGGTACCGCAACCGGCCGCCGCGGAACAGGTCCGGCTCCCGGGCGATCAGGCCGGAGTCCTCCAGGACGTTGAGTGGATGGGTGATCTGGTCGGACCTGCGCCCGATGTATGAAGCGATGCCGCCATTGGTGGTATTGCCGGTGGCGATCGCGGCCAGCACCGAGTGGTACAGGCCGGGTTCTCGGATTTCGGGCTCCTCCGCCAGCAGATAGCGGGCCTCCCGGAACAGCGGCGTCCGCGGGTCGAGGACGGTACGGGTGACCCAGGAGTCGAAGTCGGACAGGTCGGTCGGCGCGTCGCCCTGGGTGAACTCGTAGCGATAGGCAGGGGTCCCGCCGACCACGGCATGGACGAGGGCGGCGAGGCGCGGGTCGGTGATCCCCCAAAAGCGCGCCGCCTCCCCGTACCGGAATGGGTGAACCACCAACTCAAGCCCAGCCCGCCCGCGCAGCGGAGCCTGGCCGGCCAGGAGTTTGCCCATCACCGACATCGCCGAACCGCACAGGATCAGGCGTGCGCCGCTCTCCCGCCCGCTGCCCCCGGGGCCGAGCTCACGCTGGATGATCGACGGCAGCGCGGGAGACATCCTGACCAAGAACGGAAACTCGTCGATGACCACCGGCACCGCACGGCCCCGGAATGCGCCGAAAAGGTACTCGATCGCATCGTTCCAGTCGTGGAACGGCGCCTCCGACACCTCTCGGGTGTAGCGGCTGACGGCGCTGGCGAACAGCCGTAGCGACTCGGCCTCGGTGGCCTCGGTCGCCGCGAAGTACAGCCCGCCCATGACCTCGGCACATGCCTGAAGGAGGAAGCTCTTGCCTTGGCGACGCCGACCGCTGACCACGCCGAGTGTCGCGCCCACCGCCGGGCTCCCCCGGCCGCCTGCGGCGAACCGCTCCAGGGCCTGCCACTCCCAGGTCCGGTCGAACACCCGGTCAGGCTTGTCGGGCATCGGTGGCTCCTCAACCGCCGGAGAGATGATGACCCAGAGTACAGAACCATAGTTC
>JBKOWA010000550.1:0-2969 GCA_046724155.1 Actinomycetota bacterium | reverse complement strand
ACCGGCAACCGCTGGCATCCATGGTGATGTCCACCCGCTGGTTCTGCCCGGACACCACGATGATCAGCCGCTTCGAGGACGGGCAGCCGGCGGCCACCTTCGCCGGTACCGGCGCGCCATCGAGCCGGAGAGACAGCTCCTGCGCGCTCTGGCCGGCCAGCTCACCGACCGTGGCCGGCACTCCGTGCGGGCACACCACGATCCGTTCCCCGGTGAAGCCGACCAGTCGTTGGTCGAGCGCGCCGCCCTCGTTGCGGACGTCCGCATCCAGCCCGGCGCAGGACTGCAGCGCCGGCTCCGGGTCCTGGCTCGGCTGCCCGCTGAGCACCTGGGCCAGCAGGTCCCGGCCGGCGGAGACAGTCCGGATGCCGTTGCTGATCCGCCCGCAGCCGCTCGGCGTGCCGAGCAGGGTCACCTCCTGGTCGCGGCCGAGCACGCGCAGCACGAACGGCGTGACCCTCTCCTGGCTGCACACCTCCGAGTCGCTGGCCGGCCGGGCGGAGTTGAGGGCGGCCACGAACAGCACGGTGACGCGCGACCCCAGCCGCCGGGCGTCGGAGCGGGAGCCGTCCGGGGAGAAGCGGCACAGGTACAGCCTGGTGGGTGAGAACGGCACCAGAGAGGCGTCCAGGCCTGGGCCGCCGTTCGAGACGACGGTCGGCAGCCTGGCCGGGCAGGTGCGTGCCGCCTCGGCGGGGTCGGGGCCGCTGGCCAGCACCCGCAGCGTCGGGATGCCGACGGCCACCAGCAGCACGGCGACCGCCCCGGCGGTGATCCACCGGTGGCGGCGCAGCCGGGCGGCCTGCGCGGCCACCGCATCCACCGTTACCGGAGGCTCCACGGCGGTCAGCGCCGCGGTCAGCTCCGGCAAGGGCACCGCCGGGCGGCTGCGGGCCACCGCGCGGTCGGACAGCCCGAGCAGCTCGACCATCTCCGCCTCGGACCTTCCCTCGGCGTCCAGCAGCGCCACCGCCCGCCCCCGCGGTGTCATGGCGGCCAGCGCGGCCGCTACCAGATCCGCCGGATCGGGGAAGGGGCCTGCATCGCCGCCCCCGGTACGGCCCGCCGCCCCGCTTCGGGTCCGAGCCCCAGGTTCGTTGCGGACTCCGGCCTCGTTGCGGACTCCGGCCTCGTCTCGGGCCGCAGCCGAGCTTCGGGCACCGGTCGGGGCCGGTTCCCGCTCGGCCGGTCCGGCCGCCGCCGCCCCGTACCGTCGGTACCTGCGGCGCCACCACTCGCCGTGCACCTCGAACAGCACCCGGCGTAGCGCCCCGCCCGGCTCCTCCTCGTGCAGCCGGCGCCAGCGCAGCATCGCCCGGGCCAGCGCGACCTCGGCCAGCTCCCGGCCGCGCTGCCGGTCACCGGTCAGCAGCGTGGCCAGCCGGACCAGCCGCCCGGACTCGGCCGCCACCACCCGGTCGAAGGCGGAGTCGTCCATGAGACCACCTCATCGCGAACATGACCGAACCGTAAGGGCCGGTGCCGACCTCGTTACCGAGCCCGACGGGCCGCGCCCCCGATCCCGTCCGGCCCCGATCCCGTCCGGCCCCCGATCCCGTCCGGCCCCCGAACCCGTCCGGCCGGGACGGCGGCCGTGCCTGACCTGCGGGTCAGCCGGAGCGGCGCCGGCCGCGCCTGGCCCGCAGGTAGTCGCTGACCACGTACTCGCCGAGCCGCTCCGGGTCCGGTGAGAACACCCGGCCGCCGTTGCGCTTGGCCAGCCGGTCCACGAACCGCACCAGCGCCGGCTCGCTGTCCAGCATGAAGACGTTGATGGTGGCGCCCCGGCGGGTACACCGATCGACCTCGGACAGGGTCAGGGCCAGCGTCTCAGCCAGCGGCGGCCAGGCGAACATGGCCTGCCCGTCCCGGGCCAGATGCGCGGTCGGCTCCCCGTCGGTGACCACCATGATCACTGGCTCGGACTCCGGGTGCGTCGCCAGGTGCCGCTGGGCGAGCATCAGCCCGTGCTGCAGGTTGGTGCCCTGCACCATGTCCCAGGACAGCTCGGCCAGCTCGCCCACCTTCAGCGCCCGCGCGTAGTTCGAGAAGCCGATGATCGTGATGGCGTCCTGCGGGTACCGGGTGGTCACCAGGCTGTGCAGCGCCAGCGCGGTCGCCTTGGCGGCACCCCACGTGCCGCGTAGGGCCATCGAGTACGACAGGTCGACCAGCAGGGCGACCGCCGCCGAGGTGCGCCGCTCGGTCTCCAGCACCTCGAAGTCGTCGACCGCCAACCGGACCGGCTCCCCGGCCTCCCGCCGGCCGCCGCGCAGCACGGCGTTGCGCACCGTGCGCACCACGTCCAGCGGCTGCTCGTCCCCGAAGACCCACCCCCGGCTGGACCCGGTCAGCTCCCCGGCCGCGCCCGCGTCCCGCATGTCGTGCTCGCCGCGGCCGCTGGACTCCAGCTCGGCGAACACCCGGCGCAACGCCGTGGCCCCGATCCGGCGGATCGCCCGCGGGGTGAGCTGCATCCGGCCGCCGGACCGGTTCAGGTAGCCCTGCCGCTCCAGCTCGCGTTCGATCCGGCGCAGCGCGGCCAGGTCGTCCACCGCCTGCCGGCCCATCAGCCGCTCCACCAGCTCCTGGTCTATGTCGTCCAGGCTGGCCCCGGCGTACTGCTGGTCGAGGGTGGCGTCCAGCTCCTCCAGGTCGGCCAGGTCCTGCAGCGCCGAGGTGGCGTCGCCCAGGCCGAGCGGCCGCTCACCGGCGATCTCCTCCCGACCGCCCCAGCGCAGGTCGGGCCGGGCCGTGCGGAGCAGGTCGCCCAGCCTGGCCAGCTCCGAGGCCATGCCCAGGTCGCCGAGCGCGGAGCTCATCAGATCGGACAGCTCCTGCCGCTGCTGCTCCGACAGCGAGTCGAGCAGCCGCTGCGCCGCCGCGGCCCGGCGCGCCAGCGAGTCGATCAGCTCGTCGATGTCGGCCGGGTTCTCCGGGAAGAACTGCCCGTGCTTGGCCATGAAGTC
>JBKOWA010000475.1:0-3027 GCA_046724155.1 Actinomycetota bacterium | reverse complement strand
GCCCCTCCCCGTGCCTGCCCGGCCCACCGACGCCGACGCGCTGCTGGCCGCCCGCCCGGTGCTGGCCGCCCTCGGCCTGGTCCAGGCGCCCACCCAGGTGCGCCGGCTGCCCGGCCAGGTCGTCGTGGTGGCGGACCCGGTGGTCGACGGCCTGCCCACCTCCGGCTTCGGCACCACGCTCCAGGTTGCTCCCGACCGCAGCATCGTCGGCGGTCACGGCTGGCTGGGCCACCCGGTGGCCGGCGCGGAGTACCCGCTGCTGTCCGCTGCCGAGGCCGTCAAGCAGATCGCCACCCCCGCTGTCGCGCGAGAGTGCGGCAAGGCCCGGTGCCCGGCGCAGCCGATGGTGATCACCGGCGCCCGGCTCGGCCTGATGCTGACATGGAACGCCACCGCCCAGGCGCTCCTGGTGCCCGCATGGCGCTACGACGTCCGCGGGGTGGACACTCCCCTTGTGGTCATCGCGGTGCAGCCGGCCTACCGCGGGGGCGGCCCCGGCCTCCCCGCCGACGTGCCGCTGCCGGCCCCGGTCGCCCCTGGCGGTGAGTACCCGAACAGCGGTGGCGGCGCACCAGGTCAGGAGCCGGCGGCCCCACCGACCCGCTGATCCGGCCCGGATCAGACCGCCGCTGACCAGACCAGGCTGACCAGACGGACGAGGGCCGCACCGCCGGACGGCGGCGCGGCCCTGTGGCCGGTCGGTCTGTGGCCGGTCGGTCTGTGGCCGGTATGGCCGGTCGCTGTAGTGGTCTTGGCTACTAGTGGAACGAGTCGCCGCAGGCACACGAGCCGGTGGCGTTCGGGTTGTCGATGGTGAAGCCCTGCTTCTCGATCGTGTCGACGAAGTCGATCGTGGCGCCGACCAGGTAGGGCGCGCTCATCCGGTCAACCACGACCTCGACCCCCCCGGCCCGCAGCCGGTCGTCGCCCCCGGCCGCACCCGCCGGGAACGCCGTGACGACGTCGCCCTCGAGTGAACGCTCGTCGAAGAAGAGCTGGTAGCGCAGGCCGGAGCAGCCACCCGGCTGCACGGCCACCCGAAGCCGCAGGTCGTCGCGACCCTCCTGGTCAAGCAGCGACTTCACCTTGGTGGCGGCCACGTCGGTGAGGCTCACGGTCTTCGGGGTCTGGGCCTGGACGGTCACCTTAGTCGTCTCCCTGCTGGCGGATCGGTCCTCCGGGCGGAACGCTGCGGCGCCACCCGGCATTCCTCGAATGGTACGGCGCCGGCCGGGTCGGCAGCCTGCACTCCAGCGTTGTTTCCGGTTGCCGTGCGACCATGTCAGCACGGCAAGGTTTTCCTCACCTTGACACAAACTGGAGAACCATCGGAGGCTGGCACCGGCCGGCAGGCTGGCCGGCCTGCGACGGATGAGCACGGCGAGCCGGCAGCGAGTGAGCATCGCGGGGCCGGCGGACCGATGGCGGGCCGGGGCAGGAGCGCGACCTGGCCCGAGGAGCGGAGCGAGCGCGGAGGCGAGCAGATGAGACAACGAGCGGAGCAACCATGAGCATCGACATCGACCTGGATCTGGCCGAGGGCCGGCAGCCGGCACCGGTCGCGCTGCTGCTGCTCGGTCGTGGCGCCGACCCGCTCTCCGAGCGCGGCGTCGAGTGTCCGGGTGACCTGCCCGCCGCGTCCGACCCGGACCTGGTGGCCCGCGCCGCGGCGGCCAAGGCCGCGCTGGGTGACCGCGTCTTCGTGCTCGGGCACCACTACCAGCGGGACGAGGTGATCCAGATCGCCGATGTCACCGGTGACTCGTTCCGGCTTGCCCAGCAGGCGGCGGCGCACCCCGAGGCGGAGCTGGTGGTGTTCTGCGGGGTGCACTTCATGGCCGAGTCGGCGGACATCCTCACCGGCCCGCACCAGCAGGTGGTGCTGCCGGACCTGGCGGCCGGTTGCTCGATGGCGGACATGGCCACCTTCACGCAGGTCGAGGACTGCTGGGACGTCCTCGCCGAGGCCGGGGTGGCCGGGGCGACGGTGCCGGTGAGCTACATGAACTCCGCCGCGGACATCAAGGGGTTCACCGGCCGGCACGGCGGCACGATCTGCACCTCGTCCAATGCCAGGCGAGCCCTGGAGTGGGCGTTCAGCCGGGGCGAGAAGGTGCTGTTCCTGCCCGACCGGCACCTCGGGCGGAACACCGCGGTGCTCGAGCTCGGCATGTCGCTGGACGACTGCGTGGTGTACGACCCGCACCGCCCGGACGGTGGGCTGACCCCGGCCGCGCTGCGCCGGGCCCGGATGGTGCTCTGGCGCGGGCACTGCTCGGTGCACGGCCGGTTCCGGCGGGAGTGCGTGGACGAGGTGCGCGAGCGGATCCCGGGGGTGACCGTGCTGGTACACCCCGAGTGCCGGCACGAGGTGGTCACCGGGGCCGACCTGGTGGGCTCGACCGAGTTCATCATCCGGACCGTCGAGCAGGCACCGCCCGGTACGGCGTTCGCGGTCGGCACCGAGCTGAACCTGGTACGCCGGCTGGCGAACCGGCACCCGGACAAGACCGTGGTGTTCCTGGACCGGACGGTCTGCTTCTGCTCGACGATGAACCGGATCGACCTGCCGCACCTGGTCTGGGCCCTGGAGTCGCTGGCACGGGGCGAGGTGGTCAACCGGATCACGGTGGACCCGGACACCGCGGTGTACGCCCGCGCCGCCCTGGACCAGATGCTCGCCCTGCCCTGAGGCCCCGCGGTCCCGAGGGGCCCCGGCGGTTGCACCTCGGGGCGCCGTACAGGCGCCGGCGCAGCCGGGACCGTCGCAGGAGCCGGCGACGTGGCGGCCGGCCCGATGTGGCCATCGCTGCTCCCGGCTCCGCGGATTCCCCAAGAGCCGTCGGCTACCCTGCTGGCTCGTGAGGTTGATTCGCCGTCGCACTGCCGACGAGCACCCGGGCGAGGGCGCGGACGGCACCCCTGCCGCGGGCGGGTCGTCCGATCTGGTGCGGGACGCGCGCTCCACGCAGGGCAAGGGCCGGCCGACGCCGCGGCGGGCCGAGGCGCAGCGCCGCCGTACCGGGC
>JBKOWA010000091.1:0-3706 GCA_046724155.1 Actinomycetota bacterium | reverse complement strand
GGCCCAGCGCGTCCGCCTCACCGAGCAGGGGATGCGGCAGCCGCCCGCGTGCTGGCAGGCGGAGCTGACCGTGACGTGAACGAGATCCGCGCGGAGATCCGGGAGTTCCGCCAGGCCACGACCGCCAGCTTCAACGCGATGCGCGCGGACTTCACCGACCTCCGGGACAAGGTGGACAAAGGGTTCATCGAGATGCGCGGCAAGTTCGACGCCGCCGCGGCTGGCCAGCAGCAGATCGTCAGCCTGCTGAACACGCTCATCGACCAGCAGGGCGGACCGGCCGCCGACCAGTAACTCTGGCGGGGACGCGGCGGACCAGCTCGACGACGCGTTCGCTGCCCCGGTGCCGCCGGACCGGGCCGCGCGTGGTCGTGGTCCGCACGACCCGGACGTGCTGCCCCCCGCGGCCACACTGTCCGGCCTGCTGAGGGACACGCCGGGCAGGCGACCACGGCCGGCTGAACGCTGCCCCGGAGCTCCTGGCCAGCCGGCCGGCCAGGTCTCATATGACCTGGGGCGACAGGATGACCAGTTGACACCGTATGCTCCACCTGTGCGCGAGCACGCCTACGAGCTACACGGCGACGACCCCGGAGCGGTCGAGCGTATCGCCCAGGCCGCCGCCCTCGGCGAGGTCATCTTCCTGACCCGCGCTGGCGAACCGGCCGCCGCTGTCGTCCCGGCCAACCTCGCTGCAGAGATCGAAGCTGCCGAAGACGCGGAGGACATCACCGCGGCCGACGAGGCGATGGACGCCAATGAGGCCGGCGAGCCAACTGTGCCCGCCGACGAACTCTGGGCGGAACTCGGACTCGACAGCACCTCCCGGTGACCGCCACCCGCTACCGGCTGGAGTTCTCGTCCGCCGCAGCCCGCCAGCTCCGCAAGATCGACCCGGCAGACGCCATGCGCATCCATACCGCGACTGAACGACTCCGCGACCAGTCACGACCACCCGAAGTGATCGCCTTGCAAGGCAGGCGCGGCTACCTTCGTATCCGTGTCGGTGACTCCGGCGTCATCTACTCGGTAGACGACGAGCGGCTCGTTGTCCTGGCCACCGCACTCGGGCACCGCCGCGGCGTTTACCACAATCCATAAGCTGTTTGATACTCGTATCGCCCCGGACGGCGCGCTGCAGGGTGACTCGAGCAGCGGCGCCGTCCGATGCACCTCGTTGTCTGACCTCTGTGACGGCCGGAGCTCGGGTTCAACGGGTCAGGGTGAATGATCTGGTCAGGTCCGCGGTCGAGCTGTCGCCGGCGTAGAGGTCGATGCGGCCCGGCTCCACGATGAACGTTCCGCGGTTGTCGTAGCAGCCGAAGTCGCTGCGGTCCAGCGTGAAGGTGACGGTCCGGGTCTGGCCGGGACTCAGCGTGACGCGCTCGAACCCGCGCAGCCGGCGTACCGGCTGGGAGATGCTGGCCACCGGGTCGTGGAGGTAGAGCTGCACGACATCGTCACCGGCCCGGCTCCCGGTGTTGGTGACGTCCGCCGAGGCGGTGATGCTGCCGCGGGCGGAGGCGGTGGTCGAGCTGAGCCGGAGGTTCGTCACCGAGAACGTGGTGTAGCTCAGGCCGTAGCCGAACGGGTACAGCGGCTGGCAGCTGGCCAGGTCGCGGTACCGCGAGTTCCACTTCTGGGTCGGGTCGCAGGGCCGGCCGGTGGGCTCGTGGTTGTAGTAGATCGGCACCTGGCCGAGCCGGCGCGGGAACGACACCGGCAGCTTGCCCCCGGGGTTGACCGTGCCGAACAGCACGTCGGCCACCGCGTTGCCGGCCTGGACGCCCGGGAACCACGCCTCGAGGACGGCCGGCGCGGACCCGGCGACCTGCTCCAGGGTGAGCGGGCGGCCGTTGAACAGCACGACCACGAACGGCTTGCCGGTCGCCTTGACCGCGTCGATCAGGGCCTGCTGCCGGCCGGGCAGGTCGATCTCGCTGCGCGCCGCCGCCTCGCCGCTCATCTCCCGCGACTCACCCAGCGTGAGCACGACCTGGTCGGCGTTGTTGGCCGCGGCGACGGCCTGGGCGATATCCGGGCTGGGGCAGTCCGCCGCCGGGTTGTAGTCCGGCGGGTCGGTGTGCGGCAGGGTGCACGCCTGGACGAACGTTGTCGTGCCCGTGCTCTGCGCCCTGATCCCGTCCAGCACGGTGACCGCGTCCTCGTCGCGCCCGGTACCCCACCACGGGCCCAGCATCGCGTGGCCGTCGTTGCCAAGCGGCCCGATCACCGCGGTGTCCTTGGCCGGGTCGAGCGGCAGCGTCGAGGCGTCGTTCTTCAGCAGCACCATCGAGCGGCCCGCGGCCTTGCGGGCGGCCGCCACCGCGTCCGGCCGCAGCTGCGCCGGCTCGGCCTTGGAGACGTCGACGTAGGGGTGCTCGAACAGCCCGGCCCGGAACTTCACCCGCAGGATGCGCCGCACCGCGTCGTTGACCCGGGGCATCGAGATCCGGCCCTGGCGCAGCAGCTCGGCGCCGTAGTCGCGGATGAGCGTGCTGGTCATCTCCGAGTCCAGGCCGGCGTTCAACGCGAGCGCCGCCGCGTCCGGGCCGTCCGCCGCGACGCCGTGCCCGCAGTCGCCGGAGTCGGGGTTCACGGGCGGGCAGGCGCGCATCTCGGCGACCGCGGCCCAGTCGGCCTCGACGAACCCGTCGAAGCCCCACTCGCCCTTGAGGATGTCCGTCATCGTCTCGTGGTTGCCGCAGCCGGGCACGCCGTTGATCGCGTTGAACGAGCACATCGCGGTGTCGGCGCCGGCGTCGACGGCCGCCTTGAACGGCGGCAGGTAGAGGTTGCGCAGCCGCTGCTCGGACATGTCGGTGGTGTTGTAGTCGCGCCCGCCCTCCGGCTGGCCGTACGCGGCGTAGTGCTTCGGGCTGGTCACCACCTTGTCCGGCGCGCTGTAGTCGCTGCCCTGCGCCGCCTTCACCCGGGCCGCGGCCAGGACCGAGCCGAGGTACGGGTCCTCGCCGGCGCCCTCGGCGATCCGGCCCCAGCGCGGCTCGTGCGAGACGTCGACCATCGGGCCGTAGATCTGCTTGACCCCGACCGCGGCCGACTCGCGCGCGCCGATCCGGTTGTCGTCCGCGGCCACCTGCGGGTCGAAGGAGCTGGCGGCGGCCAGCGGGATCGGGAAGACGGTGCGGAAGCCGTGGATCGTGTCGAAGGCGAACAGCATCGGGATGTGCAGCCGGGACTGCTCGACGGCGATGTGCTGGAGCTGGTTGATCCGCACCGGGTCGGTCAGGCTGAGCACCGAGCCGAGGCCGTTGCGCACCTCCGGCTCGGTGACCAGGAAGTCCGGTAACAGCTGGATCTGCTCCAGCTTCTCCTGCAGCGTCATCCTCGCCAGCAGCGCGTTCACCCGCGCCTCGACCACGTGGCTGGCGGACGGCCGGGCCGGCGCCAGCGCGGTCTCGTCGCTGGACCGGGTCCCGGCCAGCACGCCGCCGGCGGTCGCCAGGCTGAGCGTGAGGACTGCCGTCACGATCGCGGCTCGACGTCTGAGCGTGGACATCCGTCTCCCCTTCCGCGCTGTTCCGGCCCGCGCCCCACCGGGGACGGCCCAGCCGGCGCCCTACCCCGGGCCGACTGGGCGAAACCTGCGCGGCCCGGTCGGGGGGTTTCGGTACCCGTCCGGGTGGGTAGGCGGCCGGGTCGGGGCTTCCGCGCGGAGGTGACCGCAATGCGGCTGGGGTCGGTG
>JBKOWA010000132.1:0-5467 GCA_046724155.1 Actinomycetota bacterium | reverse complement strand
CGCAGGCCGAGCTTCTTGCGCGCCAGGGCGACCGCCGCGCGGCGCTTGGCCGCGCCCGGGGCGGCCGGGTCGAAGAACAGCTCGGCCGGGTCGTACCCGGGTTTGCGGTGGATCTCGACGAGGCGGGCGAAGTCGGGGGCGCGGGCGCCGTCGAGCCAGTAGTAGTACGTGAACCAGGCGTCCGGCTCGGCGACGAGGACCAGTTCGCCGGAGCGGGGATGGTCGAGCCCGTGCGCCGTCAGGGCCGGCCCGTCGAGCACGTCGGCGACGCCGGCCAGCCCGGCGCAGATCTTGCGCACCTGCGGCAGGTCGGCCGGGTCCGGCACGTACACGTGGGCGATCTGGTGGTCGGCGACGGCGAACGCCCGCGAGGTCCACGGGTCGAGGTACTCCATGCCGGCCTGGGTGTGCACCCGCAGCAGACCCTCGGCGCGCAGCGCCCGGTTGATGTCGACCGGCCGGTGCACCGCGGTGATGCCGTACTCGGACAGCGCCACCACGGTCGCCCCGCGGGTCAGCGCGGCGTCGAGCAGTGGCGCGACGACCGCGTCCAGCTCGACCGCGGCCGCGGCGGCCTGCGGCGCGGCGGGGCCGTACCGCTGGAGGTCGTAGTCCAGGTGCGGCACGTACACGAGGGTCAGGTCGGGGTGGTGGCGGGCCATGACGTGCTCGGCGGCGCGGCAGATCCATCGTGACGACGGCAGCCCGGCGCGCGGGCCCCAGTAGGTGAACAGCGGGAAGGTGCCCAGCTCGTCGTGCAGCTCGGGCGGGTCGGTGTAGCAGTCCGGCTCCTTGCGTCCGTCGGCGTAGTAGACGGGGCGCGGGGTGACGGTCCAGTCGACGTCGGCGCCCATCGCGTACCACCAGCAGATGTTGGCCACCGTGTAGCCGGGGTGGACCCGGCGCGCCGCGTGCCACAGCTTGTCCCCACCCACGAGCGCGTTGTGCTGCCGCCACAGCAGCACCTCGCCCAGATCCCGGAAGTACCAACCGTTCCCGACGATGCCGTGCTCGCGCGGCAGCGCCCCGGTCAGCAGGGTCGACTGCACCGCACAGGTGACGGCGGGCAGGACCGTGCCGAGCTCCGCCCGCCAGCCGGTGTCCGCCACGGCTGCCAGGCGCGGCATGTGCGGCAGCAGCCGGGGCGTGAGCCCGACGACATCGATGACGACGAGTGGGGTCGTCATCCGGTCAGGCCGAGGGTGAGTAGCTCGTCGCGGGCGAACCGCAGCTCGGCGGCGATGCCCTCGGCGAGCTGCGCGGGCGTGGCCGGGCGCTGCGCCGGCGGCAGCACGGACCAGGTGTAGGTCTCCACGTCGAGGTGGTCGCAGACCGCCGTGGGGCCGCCGACGAGGGCGCTCAGCCCGGCCCGCAGCACGTCGAGGGTGGCGTGCAGCGGCGGCTGCGGGGCGGCGTGCAGGGGTACGTGGTAGTGCACCCGCCACGGGCCGGGCAGCTGCGCGTCGAGCGCCTCGGTGAGGTCGTCGGTCCCCCGCCCGCCGGCCGCCCGGGTCTGGTGCAGGAACCTCGGCTCGACGTACCCGCGCAGGGCGGCCTCGGCCTCGGCCTCGGCTGGCCGGTCGGCGCCGAGTGCCGCGGACACCTGCACCTTCACCACCGGCAGCCCGGCGCCGGCCAGCCGGGCCAGCGCGCCGGCCGGCTCCTCCCAGGCGCAGGCGAGGTGCGCCAGGTCCAGGCACACGCCCAGGTAGTCGGTGTCCACAACGGACAGCTCGACGGTCGCCTGGGTGGTCGTCTCCACCACGCAGCCCGGCTCGGGCTCGAACCCGACCCGCACCGGTCGGCCGGTGTCGGCGTGCAGCTTGGCGAGCTGCCCGGCCAGATCGTCCAGCCGCCGCCGCGCCCGGGCCGAGTGGGCCGGTGTCCACGGGGTCCGCCAGGCCAGCGGCAGCGTGGACACCGAGCCCCGGGCCGCGTCGTCGGGCAGCAGGCCGGTCAGGACCCGGGCCAGGTTGACGGTGTGGTCCAGCCGCTCCCGGGTGGTCCAGTCGGGCTGGTACACCGCGTACTTGACGACCGGGGCCTGGAAGGACCGGTACGGGAAGCCGTTGAGCGTCACCACCTCCAGCCCGCGGGCGTCGAGCTCCCGGCGCAGCCCCACCACGGCGGCGGGATCGGCCGCCAGCTCCGCGGCGACCGGCGCGGCCAGCCACAGCCCGAGCCCGAGCCGGTCGGCGCCGACCTGCCGGCGCACCGCGGCCGCGTACGTGTCGAGCTGCGCCATGATCTCGGCGAGCTCCTCACCCGGGTGCACGTTGGTGCAGTAACCCAGGTGGACGGTCTGCCCGTCGGGATGCCGCAGCCGCATCAGCCGCCACCCCGCAGGATCGAGTTGCCGGCGAAGGTCGGCTCCACGTCGTCCACAGTGGTCAGGTCCAGCCGGCCGGACTGGCCGAAGAACTCCACCGGGTTGCGCCACAGCACCCGGTCGACGTCGTCCTCGGCGAACCCGGCGTCGAGCATCGCCTCGCCGGTCCGCAGCGTGAGCAACGGGTCCGAGCGGCCCCAGTCGGCCGCCGAGTTGACCAGGATCCGGTCCGGCCCGTACTCCTTGAGGATGGCGACCATGCGGGTCGGTGACATCTTCGTGTCGGGGTAGATGGAGAAGCCCATCCAGCAGCCGCTGCCGGCAACCAGGTCGACGGTGACCTCGTTGAGGTGGTCCACGATCACCCGGCCGGGCTCGATCCCGGACTCCTTCACGACCTCGAGCGTGCGCTCGGTGCCCCGGCGCTTGTCCCGGTGCGGGGTGTGTACCAGCGCCGGCAGCTCGTACTCCACCGCCAGGGCGAGCTGCGCGGCGAAGACCTCGTCCTCCTCGGGGGTCATCGAGTCGTAGCCGACCTCGCCCACCGCCACCACACCGTCCTTGGCCAGGTAGCGCGGCAGCAGGTCGAGCACCGGCCGGCAGCGCGGATCGTTGGCCTCCTTGGGGTTCAGTGCGATGGCGCAGTGGTGCCGGATGCCGAACTGGCTGGCGCGGAACGGTTCCCAGCCGACCAGCGAGTCGAAGTAGTCGGCGAACGAGCCGGTGCCGGTGCGCGGCTGGCCCAGCCAGAACGCCGGCTCGACGATTGCCTGTACCCCGGCGGCGGCCATCCGTTCGTAGTCGTCGGTGGTCCGCGAGGTCATGTGGATGTGCGGGTCGAAAATCCGCATCAGGTCGCCTCCGCCCGGGTGAGCCGTTCCAGCAACGTGGTCGCGTCGGCCGGCATGGTCCGGCCGGCGGCCCGGCGCTCCTCGGCCAGGCCGGCCAGCATCCGCGCCAGCTCCCCGTCGGCGCGCTCGGCCAGCCCGTCGACCAGGCGCAGCGGGATGCCCATGAAGACACACTTCAGCACCGCCTGGCGCCAGGCCGGGTCGTCGAGCCGGCGGGCGTACGGGCCGAGGGCCGCCGCCACCAGTCGCGGATCATTGGTGCGGATGGCGTCGTGGAGCAGTTCGACGCCCCCGTCGCCGATGTCGAGGTCGCCGATGTCGAGCCGGGACAGCGCGCGCAGCACGGCGCGCTTCTCGGCCGCGTCGCCGTACCGGTACAGCGCCTGCACCTCGGCCGTCAGCGCCGGCCCGCGCAGCGGCAGGGCGGTCAGCAACAGTGCCCGCGCCGCCTCGTCGACACTCCACCCGACCAGCTCGGAACCGTTGTCCGGCAACGGTTCCCGGCCACAGCGTCGGCCCACCGCGGGAAACAGCCCGGCGATCGCGGCCGGTTCGACGGCCACCCGGCCCAGTGCGCCCGCCAGCCAGTCCGGGTCGGCGACCCTACCGGCGAGCGCGGTGCGCAGCTCATCGTCTGTCACGGCACCTCCGTCCGTCATGGCACCCCGGCCTCCTCCTGCGCCGCCTTCTCCCGCGCCGTCTCCTCCTGCGCCGCCTTCTCCTGCGCGGCCCGCAGGAATGCCAACGACTCCCGGGCGACGCTGGGCGCGGCATGGGAGTGGCGGGGCAGCTCGACGGCCACCAACCCGGCGTACCCGACGGCGGTAAGCGCGCCCAGCACCGGCGGGAAGTCGATCTCACCGGTGCCGAGCTCCAGGTGCTCGTGTACCCCGCGCCGCATATCGTCGATCTGAACGTTGACGAGGTACGGACCGGCCCGCACCACGCACCGCGCGACCGGGTCCGGCTCTACGCACTGGCAATGCCCGACGTCCAGGGTGAGCCCGAACCGCTCGGGTGCCCCGAGCGCGGCGCGCAGCGCGAACCACCCGTCGAGTGTCTGCACCAGCATGCCCGGCTCCGGCTCGAAACCCAGCCGGACGTTGACCCGGTCGGCCTCGGCCAGCACGGTGTGGCAGCCGCGCACCAGCCGGGCCCAGGCGTCCGGCTCGGGCAGTTCGGGCGGGCGTACGCCAGCCCAGAAGGAGACCGCCTCGGCGCCGAGGTCGGCCCCAAGGTGCACCGCGCGGCGCAGGAAGTCCAGGCGTGGCAACGGTTCCTCGTCGAGCAGGGTCGGGAAGTGCTTGCGCCACGGGTCCAGCAGGTACCTCGCCCCGGTCTCGACCACGACGCCGAGCCCCAGCCGGTCCAACCGGGCCGCGAGCCGGTCCACCCGGCGGGACAGGTCCGGCCCGTACGGGTCGAGGTGGTGATGGTCGAGGGTCAGCGCCACACCCACGTACCCGAGGTCGGCCAGCACCGTGAGCGCGTCGTCCAGCCGGTGGTTGGCGAACCCGTTGGTGCCGTACCCGAATCGCAGGCTCATGTCGGCGACAGCCGTCTGGCCAGACGTCGCCCCACCGGCGCGGCGGCGGCCACCGCGACCGCCGTGACCGGGGCGCCCGCCCTGCCGATGAGCGCGCCCTGCAGTGCCGGCAACCCGGTGATGCCCGCACCGACGGCGGACCGGATGTTGCCGGCGCTCGGCTCGGCCACCGCCCGCGCCTGTGCCGTCCCGTAGTCGCGGGCGTACCAGCCGGCCAAGCCGCCAACTAGGACCCGTTGCGGGTCGTGGCGGCCCCGTTGCGAGTCCCGCCCCCCTTGCGTGTCTCGGCGGCCCCCTTGCGAGTCCCGCGGGCGCAGTGCCGCCGCCAGGGCAACCGCGGCCGTGCCGGCCAGCGTCGCGGCCGGGACCGGCGGCTCGGCGCCGTCCACTTCCCAACGGGACAGGGCCGTCACGGTGTACGTGTGCGCCGCCACCACGAGCGCCGGCACCGCAGCCTTGCGCAGCCGGCCGACACCAGCGCCCAGCAGCACATCCAGCCCGCGGCAGGCCGCCATCGCCGCGGGGCCGGCGGCGGTCTGCTTCGCCACGGTGTCGTACAACCAGACCGCGCCGGCCAGCGGCGCCGCCACCCCGAGTGCCCGCCGCCCGCCCACGAGCCCGGCGAGCGCCACGCCGGCCGCGGTGAGCCCTGCGGCGAGCCCGAACGCGGTGCCCGGCGTCACGCGGCCGGACGGGATCGGCCGCTCCGGCCGCTCCTTGGCGTCGACCTCACGGTCGGCC
>JBKOWA010000388.1:0-4644 GCA_046724155.1 Actinomycetota bacterium | reverse complement strand
AGTCGGACCCGTCCACGGCGGTGGTGGTCACGGCGAGACCTGTTGGACGAACCGGGGCTCGAACAGCCCTTCCAGTGACGGCGCGGCGTCCACCAGTTTGGTCTGGACCAGGAAGTCGGAGATCTTGTGGGCCTGGTAGTCCAGGTGCGCGTCGGTGTTACCGGTGCTGAAGGCGTCCAGGTTCTGCTGCCGGGTGAAGATCGTCGTGCCGGCGTCGTAGCTGGCGTACTCAGCAGGGGACACGCCGGCCCGCTTGGCCATGATCTGCCTGGCCGGCTCGGGGTTGGCCTTGATCCAGGCGAGGGTGTCGAACCAGGTCTGCACCAGTTTCTGCACGGTGTCCGGGTGCTCGTCCACCAGCTTCCGGGAGGTGACCAGGTGGTCCGGGATGGCACCGGGGAAGTCCCGCGAGGTGGTCAGCGCCTTGCTGCCGGCCAGGCCGAGCGCGGTGCTGGTGAACGGTGCGAAGACACCCACCGCGTCCACCCTGCCGGCCACGAAGGCGGCCGCGGCGGCGTCGGTCAGCAACGGCTTGAACGTGATGTCCTTCTCGGACAGCCCCGCCCGCTCCAGGGCGAGCAGCAGCAGGTAGTGGTCCACGGTGCCCTGCTCGGCGGCGACCGTCTTGCCGCGCAGGTCGGCGACGCTGCCGATGCCGGGGCGGGCGATGATCTGGTCGTTGCCGGTGGAGTTGTCGTTGACCAGGACGATACTTTCCTTGGCGCCGCCGGCCACCGAGGACAGGGTGTCGTTCAGGGTCTGGCTGTTCGCGTCGATGCTGCCGCTGGCCAGCGCGTTCAGGCTGTCGGTGTAGCTGTCGAAGTACTTCAGCTGCACGGTGACGCCGTTCTTCGTGAAACAGCCCCGCTCCTGCGCGACCTGCCACGGGAACCAGCCCGGCCAGGCGCTGAACCCCAGCGTGACGGGGGCGCCGCCGCCACCGCCAGCACTACTACTGCTCCCGCCACCGCAGCCGCCGGCAGCACCGCCACTGTCCGGGGTGGACGAGCAAGCGCTGAGGGTGACGGCGGCGGCGAGGAGGGCCGCGGTCGCCAGCCGGGCGGTCGCCAGCCGGGCGGTCGCCAGCCGGGCGGTCGCCAGCCGGGCGGGCACCGGCAGGCGGGTGGCGGCGAGGACGGTGGGACGGATCATGGCAGGCGCTCCCTTCAGCCGGCTGATTCGTCGGATGGGGAGCCGCCAGCCGGGCGCTGTGGCAGGTGTCCGGCCCGGACCAGGGAACCGAGTGTGTCGCAGATTACTCGCGTCGCCATCAGAGCGGTGATCTCGGCGTTGTCGTACGGCGGCGAGCACTCGACGACCTCGATCCCGGCCAGCGGGTGCGCGGCGACGAGCTGGATGAACTTCAGCACCTCCCGGGGCAGGAACCCGCCGGGCTCGGGCCACCCGGTGCCGGGCACGAACGCGGCGTCCAGGCAGTCGACGTCGAAGGACAGCCAGACCGCCTCGGCGCCGTCCCAGGCCACCTCCAGCGCCCGCTCGGCCGCGGCGTCGATGCCCATCTCGACGCAGTCGGTGACCGTCATGATCGTGGTGCCGCGCTCGCGGCCGACCTTCACCCCGGGCCGCGGCGCCTGCCAGCCCCCGATCCCGATCTGGACCAGGTTGCGCGGCGGCACGTTCGGGAGGTCGGTGGCGTGGAACCACGGCGTCGTGTGCATCCGCTCGTCCAGGTCGGTCTCCTGGGTGTCCACGTGCCGGTCGAAGTGGATGATGCCGAGCTTGCCGGCCAGGTGCCCGGCCACCCCGCGCACGGTCGGGTAGCCGATGGAGTGGTCGCCGCCGAGCACCACCGGGAACGCGCCGCTGGCGTACACGTGCCCGACCGCCTTGCTGATCTGGTCGAACGTCTTCTCGATGTTCGCCGGGATGGTGAACACGTCGCCGAGGTCGGCGATGGTTATCGACTCGCGCAGGTCGACGCCGAGCTCGAAGCTGTACGGCCCGTACAGTGCGGAGATCCGGCGGATGCCCTGCGGGCCGAACCGGGTCCCCGGCCGGTAGGTGGTGCCGCCGTCGAACGGCGCGCCGAGGACCGCCACGTCGTACTCGCCGCAGCGCCGCACGTCCTCCAGGAACGGCGCCTTGAGGAAGGTGTTGATCCCGGCGAAGTGCGGCAGCTCGCCGCGGGAGAACGTCGGGATGGTCCCGTCGGAGATCGACTCGGCCCCCGGCAGGCCGAGCTCGAGCCCCCGGGCGACCTCCCGCTCCCACGCCGCCGTCGGCAGCTCCGCCTCGCGGGCCACCGCATACCGGGCTTCCGGTCCGTACCGGTCGTGCAACCGATCCTCGGCCATGCCCCAACCTCCAACGGCGGCGACCCGGAGGCAGCCGACCTCGACTGTCTCCCGGGCTTTTGTCCCGCCGTGGAACGATCCCGGGCCGACCGGGATCGCCTACGCCTCTCGGACCAGACCCCCACGCGGCAACCGCGGCCTCGCGGGGCGGAACCCTAGGCGCGCCCCACCTCTCGTGAGTCGCGACCAGCAAAGCAGCACGTTGTGGCCAGATAGTTACAAACTCATTCCGTCCTGCAATCGGAACGATGATGGAAAGCCCGGGCGGCTGCAGGGTCACCGAGCCGCACCACCGGTCTGCCACTGCTGTCCTGGCTGCCGGACCGGTACCTGAGGTCGACTGGCAAGGGGGAGCAGCACTACGAGCGGGTCCACACCGTCGGGTATGATCTTGCTCGGTCCTGATCGGTGTTGCATACTGTTGACAGCCGAGACCCCTAGGTCGAGGAAGTGAGCCCGGGCAGGACCCGCCGGACGACGGGAGCCCGGGCTTCGCGCTGTCCTGGGTGGGCGCGCAGGTCCTGGGCGCCGTGCGGTAGGTCCACGATCTCCTTGATCAGCGGCGCTGCCCGGAGCCGCCACTGACTACCGGCACCCTGGCACCAGGCAACTGCATCCGAGATCCATAACGCGGGCTCCTCGTGCGGCCGCCGGTGCTCGTAACTGAACTGGTCACGCTCGGTGCCCAGGTCACGGAGGGCGGCTGCGATCACCTGCCTGTCCGTCCTGTCTCCCGGCTCGCCACGGCTCTCGAGCACCAACCTCCGAGCGTCCTTCGCTACGATGTCCGCTACCAGGACGCGTAAGCAGGCGGCGCGTACAGCTTCTGCTGGTCCGCGACCCCGGTAGATGGTTACTCGTGACGGAGTCGCGAGCAGCGCAGACAGCACCTCTCGACGACGGTTGTCCGCTTCGGCTTGGAAGTGCACCCGCCGCATACCCGGTAGGCACAGTTCGCGCAGCGCGGACCGAGTAACTCTCAGGTCCTTGGGTGCCAGTTCTGAGGCGGCCAGCAAGTAACAGCCGCCGCTTCGTCGGGATTCATCGACGAAGACCTGACCGCTCACGTGGACTTCACCGGCTTGACCGGGCCGCGCTTCATCGGCCTGACCTTCGGTCGCTCACGCGACAGCTCTCGAGGCTGGTCTTGTCCGAGCCTGCGTGCCAGGTCTTCCAACCGTTCCAGGTCGTCTTCGGTGAGTCTCTCGAGCAGCGGCTTGAAGCGAAGCAGTTCAGGACCGATCTCAGGCTGGTTGACACCATACCAGTCTGCGGCGATCATCTCCCGGACTCGGTCCTCGGTCTCGTTGAACAGTCGTGCGATGCCGGGAATGGCCTCGGGTGGAGGTGGACCCACGCGCACCCCGGAGGGGCCGCCCCATGCGCCGTAGTTCGCCAGGTTGTTCCACCATGCCTGGGAGCGGGCGTCGTCAGAATCCCTGGCCATGTCGGAGTACCGCATGGCCTTGTTGAGCCGGCGGACCGTGTCGGCGAAGAGAGCGCCCGTCATGCTGCCAAGATACGTAGATTAGATGATGAGCGCAACTTGCTGAACCAAGTTTCAGTGCGTGTCGTTCAACTTCTGTAATCGATCGACGCTCGGCGACGCCAGACCTTGGGCGGTGGGGACCGCGAGCCAGGGCGGTGCGCTCTGGCCCTCGGCGGGCGGCCGGGTGGTCGCCGCCCACGGGCAAATGTCCAGGTGAGAGGCCTGTTTGGCGGGGCGGGGGGGCGAAAATCCGCGCGACATGAACGGGCAGCGGACGTAGTGTCCTGGGCTCGTGAGCAGTCTCGCCGAGATGGTCGTCCCCGCCCGGCTGGGCAGCGGCTACCGGTGGCTGCTGGCCTCGTCGTGGGTCTCGAACCTCGGCGACGGCATGGCGATCGCCGCCGGCCCGCTGCTGGTGGCCTCGCTGACCGACGACGCGTTCCTGATCTCGTTGGCCGCGCTGCTGCGCTGGGCGCCACCGCTGGTGTTCGGCCTGTCCGCCGGGGTGCTGTCCGACCGGCTCGACCGCCGGCTGATGATGATCGTCGCGGACGGGAGCCGGGTGGTGGTGCTCGGCGTCCTGGTGGGCACGCTGCTGGCCGGCACCGGGTCGGTGGCCGTGGCGCTGGTGGCGCTGGGCCTGCTCGGGACCGCCGAGGTGTTCGCCGACAACACCGCGATGACGATGACACCGATGCTGGTGGACCGGGACGATCTGGCGGTCGCCAACTCCCGGCTGATGTCCGGGTTCATCACCCTCAACCACCTGGTCGGCCCGCCGGTCGGTGCGGCGCTGTTCGCGGCCGGCCGGGCCTGGCCGTTCGTGACCCAGGCCGTGCT
>JBKOWA010000183.1:0-2325 GCA_046724155.1 Actinomycetota bacterium | reverse complement strand
GTGCTGGCAAGGTCCGTGCTGGCGGGACGGCGGGACGGGGCCGGCGCGGGACGGCGGTGCGTGGCCGGCGTGGCGAGCCTGGTGGTTGGCGCGGCGGTACTCGTCCCGGCGCTCGCCGCGACACCGCGGGCGGAGGCAGCGCCCCGGGCAGAGGCGGCACCGTGGGCAAAAGCGGCACCGTGGGTAAAAGCGGCACCGTGGGCAAAAGCGGCACCGTGGGCAAAAGCAGCATCGTGGGCAAAAGCGGCGCCGCGGGCGGAGGCGGCGGACCCGGCGCAGCAGCTGCGGGAGTACGCGAGCGCGACCTGGGCCTCGCTGGTGGCGATGACCGACGAGACCTCGGGGCTGCCGGCCGACCGCCTCGAGGCCGACGGCACCCGCAGCGTGCAGACCTCGACCACCAACATCGGCGCGTACATATGGAGCGCGCTGGTGGCCGAGCAGCTGGGGATCATCACCCGGGCCGAGCTGGTGCAGCGCCTGTCCAGGACGGTCGGCACGCTCGAGGGCATGGAGCGGCACGCCCCGAGCGGCCAGTTCTACAACTGGTACGACCACCGGACGGGCGCGAAGCTGACGGTCTGGCCGCCGACCGGCGCGCCGCTGACCCCGATCCTGTCCTCGGTGGACAACGGCTGGCTCGCGACCGGGCTGCGGGTGGTGCAGCGCAGCGTGCCCGAGCTGGCCGCCCGGACCGGCGCGCTGTTCGGCAGCATGAACTTCGGCTTCTACTACCGACCGAGCGTCAACCGGATCCTGTTCTTCTACGCCCCGGACACCGGCGAGGCGCCCTGCTGCTACGACACGCAGGTCAGCGAGAGCCGGATCGCCGACTACATCGGCATCACCAAGGGCGAGATCCCGCCGCGGGCCTACTACGGGCGCTGGCGCAGCTTCCCGGACAGCTGCGACTGGAGCTGGCAGGAGACCCGGCCGTACGGCTTCCACCGCAGCTACTTCGGCGTGGACGTCTTCGAGGGCGCCTACCCGTACAACGGCACCCGGGTGACCCCCGGCTGGGGCGGCAGCATGTTCGAGGCGCTGATGCCGGCGCTGTTCGTCCCGGAGGAGCGGTGGGGCCCCGGCAGTTGGGGGCCGAACCACCCGCTGACCGTGCGCGCCCAGATCCACCACGGCCTGGTCCAGGCCGGGTACGGCTACTGGGGCTTCTCCCCGTCCAACACCCCGGAAGGCGGCTACGACGCCTACGGCGTCGACGCGCTCGGGATGGACCCCGGCGGCTACCCGTCCAACGAGGACCGCACGCTGGTCGACCCGGGCTTCCCCGGCTGCCCCGGCCGCCCCGCGCAGCCCGAGCCACCCCCGTCGGCCTACACCAACGGCGTGGTCACCCCGCACGCCGCGTTCCTGGCGCTGCGCTTCGCGCCGGCCGAGGCGCTGGCGAACCTGCAGCGCCTGGCACACGACTTCCCCGGCCTGTACGGCCAGTGGGGCTTCCGGGACAGCGTGAACGTCGGCACCGGCACCGTCTCGGCGGCCTACCTCGCCCTCGACCAGGGCATGATCATGGCCGCGATCGGGAACGCGCTGGCCGCCGACATGCTGCGCACCGCCTTCGCCGGCCCCGAGGAGCGCCGGGCGCTGCGCCCCCTGATGGGCGTCGAGGAGTTCAACGACACCCCCCGCGGCTGCACCATCACCGGCACCCCGGGCAACGACCACCTGGTCGGTACCCCCGGTAACGACATCATCTGCGCCGGCAGCGGCAACGACGTCATAGTGGCCGGCGCCGGCACCGACACCGTCTTCGGCGACGCCGGCAACGACATCATCACCGGCGGCCCCGGCGACGACACCCTCTACGGCGGCCCCGGCAACGACCACCTCAACGGCGGTATCGGCGACGACGTACTCTCCGCCGGCCCCGGCAACGACCGCTTGGCTGGCGGCTCCGGCACCAACTACCTGGAAGGCGGCCAGGGCACCGACCACTGCCAACCTCAACCCACCGACACCACCGACGCCTGCGAGTGACACACCACCGGCAGCGACATCACAACCGCTGCCGGTGGATGAGCCGCATGCTCAGGACGCGGCTGCCGTTCGTGCTGATCGGGCCACAACCTTGCTGCTGCACGACCTGGGGAAAGGCACCGTAGCCGAAACTCCGGCATGCCCCGCCGCCCTGTTACGGCAGGCGGCAGGCGGCAGGCGCCGTTCCGATCGCCTCCGGCCGTCCTCTCGTACGCTCTTGCCGATGAGCGTGTGCTGGCCCTGGTGTGCGCGGGACGGTTACGGTTCAGCCGGCGGGTGGGGTGAACACGCAGAACTCGTTGCCTTCCGGGTCGGCAAGCACGTCCCAGT
>JBKOWA010000237.1:0-4033 GCA_046724155.1 Actinomycetota bacterium | reverse complement strand
CAACACCGTATAATCATCCTCGGCAGCGTCAGATGTGTATAAGAGACAGACGGCGGCCAGCGCGAGGGGGGCCAGCGGGAGGACGACGGCGACGACGGCGACGGCGGCCGGCGCCGCGGCCGCCGGTTCCGGGACCGGCGCGGTCGTGGCGGACGCGAGGGGAGGTTCGCCGGCGAGACCGAGCCGGTGATCGCCGAGGACGACGTCCTCGTGCCGGTCGCCGGCATCCTGGACATCCTCGACAACTACGCCTTCATCCGGACCT
Organism: Actinomycetota bacterium; assembly: GCA_046724155.1. Lineage (GTDB taxonomy): Bacteria > Actinomycetota > Actinomycetes > Mycobacteriales > JACQDL01 > JBKOWA01. The sequence continues at coordinate 3,768 of JBKOWA010000237.1, read as the reverse complement.
CCGGCTACCTGCCCGGCCAGAACGACGTGTACGTGTCGCTGTCCCAGGTGCGCAAGCACGGCCTGCGCCGCGGTGACGCGATCACCGGCGCGGTCCGGCAGCCGCGCGAGGGCGAGCGGCGGGACAAGTTCAACGCCCTGGTCCGGCTGGACAGCGTGAACGGGACGGACCCCGAGCAGGCCCGGGGCCGGCCGGACTTCTTCAAGCTCACCCCGCTGTACCCGCAGGAGCGGCTGCGGCTGGAGACCGAGCCGCACGTGCTCACCACCCGGGTGATCGACCTGGTCATGCCGATCGGCAAGGGCCAGCGGGCGCTGATCGTGTCCCCGCCGAAGGCCGGCAAGACGATGGTGCTGCAGGCGATCGCCAACGCGATCACCCACAACAACCCGGAATGCCACCTCATGGTCGTGCTCATCGACGAGCGGCCGGAGGAGGTCACCGACATGCAGCGGTCGGTGAAGGGCGAGGTCATCGCCTCCACCTTCGACCGGCCGCCGTCGGACCACACCACGGTCGCCGAGCTGTCCATCGAGCGGGCCAAGCGGCTGGTCGAGCTGGGGCACGACGTGGTCGTGCTGCTGGACTCGATCACCCGGCTCGGCCGGGCGTACAACAACGCCTCGCCGGCGTCCGGCCGGATCCTGTCCGGCGGCATCGACTCCACCGCGCTGTACCCGCCGAAGCGGTTCCTCGGCGCCGCCCGCAACATCGAGAACGGCGGCTCGCTGACCATCCTGGCGACCGCGCTGGTGGAGACCGGCTCGACCGGTGACACGGTGATCTTCGAGGAGTTCAAGGGCACCGGCAACGCCGAGCTGCGGCTGGACCGCAAGATCGCCGACCGGCGGGTCTTCCCGGCGATCGACATCCCGCAGTCCGGCACCCGCAAGGAGGAGATCCTGATGGCGTCCGAGGAGCTGGCCATCGTGATCAAGCTCCGCCGGGTGCTGCACGCGCTGGACGCCCAGCAGGGCATCGACCTGCTGCTGGACAAGCTGAAGGAGACCCGCACCAACATCGAGTTCCTGATGCAGGTCCAGAAGACCACGGTCAGCCCGGACTAGACGGGAGGAGCCGACCGCACCCGGCCCGGCCCTGGGCCCGGTACCACCCTGGGCCGGCCAGGGCGCCGGGCCATCGGGAACAACCGCGGTTTCGGCAGTGTTAGCCGGGCTGGCACACTGGTGCCCACCTGCGAGAACGGCTCCGGTTCACGCCCAGCGGGCGACCCGGCGGCCAGACGGAAGGAACATCGTGAAGGCTGATATCCACCCCGACTACGTGGACACAACGGTTGTCTGCTCGTGCGGCAACTCGTTCAGCACGCGCAGCACCGTCAAGAGCGGCAACATCCACGTCGAGGTGTGCTCGGCGTGCCACCCGTTCTACACCGGCAAGCAGAAGATCATGGACGTCGGCGGCCGGGTGGAGAAGTTCGAGCGCCGGTTCGGAAAGCGGGCCCGGCCCGGCAAGTAGCGACCCCGGCGGCGCCCGCCCCTGCAGCTGCGGGGTGGGCGCCGCCTTTTCGCGCCCGCCGCCCTTCCCGCACCTGGCGCCGCCGTTCCGCCGCGCCGCCCTTTTCCGCCCGGACCAGGAGAGGCCGATGACCACTGAGAGCCTGCCCGAGCTGCTGGCCGAGTACGCCGAGCTGGAACGCCGGATGGCCGACCCCGCGGTGCACGCCGACCCGGCGACCGCGCGCACCGTCGGCCGGCGGTACGCGGAGCTGACCGGCGTGGTGGGTGTGGCCCGCGAGCTGGACACCACCCGGGCCGACCTGACCGCCGCCCGCGAGCTGGCCCGGGAGGCCCCGGAGTTCGCCGCCGAGGCAGAGCAGCTGCAGGCCCGGATCGGCGAGCTGGAGGCCCGGCTGCGGGAGTTACTGCTGCCCCGCGACCCGCACGACGACAAGGACGTGATCCTCGAGGTCAAGGCCGGGGAGGGCGGTGAGGAGTCGGCGCTGTTCGTCGGTGACCTGCTGCGGATGTACCTGCGCTACGCCGAGCGGCAGGGCTGGAAGGCCGAGGTGATCGACGCGGTGGAGTCCGACCTCGGCGGTTACAAGGACGTCTCGGTCGCGGTGAAGGCCCGCGGCGGCGGCGTCCGGCAAATGGGCTCCGCCGGGGTGTGGCGCCGGCTGAAGTACGAGGGCGGCGTGCACCGGGTGCAGCGGGTGCCGGTGACCGAGTCGCAGGGCCGCATCCACACCTCGGCGGCCGGCGTCCTGGTGCTGCCCGAGGCGGCCGAGGTCGACGTGGCGGTCGACCCGAACGACCTGCGCATCGACGTCTACCGCTCCTCGGGTCCGGGCGGGCAGAGCGTGAACACCACCGACTCCGCGGTCCGGATCACGCACCTGCCTTCCGGCATCGTCGTGTCCTGCCAGAACGAGCGCTCCCAGCTGCAGAACCGGGAGCAGGCGATGCGCATCCTGCGGGCCCGGCTGCTGGCCGCCGCACAGGAGGAAGCGGACCGGGAGGCGGCCGACGCCCGGCGCAGCCAGGTCCGTACGGTGGACCGCAGCGAACGGGTCCGCACTTACAACTTCCCGCAGAACCGGATCACCGACCACCGGGTCGGCTACACCGCGTACAACCTCGACCAGGTGCTCGACGGCGACCTCGACGGCGTCGTCGAGGCGCTCACCAGGGCCGACACCGAGGCGCTGCTGGCCGGCCGTTGAGCCGCCAGAGGGGGCGATGAGTTGAGTATGCGAGCCGCGCTGACGCGGGCTCGCCGCGTGGTCGGGTCTAGAACGCTGGGGCCGCTCAAGAGGGTTGGGTGATGAGTTAAGTGTGCGAGCCGCGCTTCGCGGGCTCGCCGCGTGGTCGGGTCTAGAACACTGGGCCGCGGAACGGGTTGGGTGATGAGGCTGGACGTTCTGGGGTTGCTGCGGGAGGCGGAGCGGCGGCTCGCGGGGGCCGGGGTGGCCAGCCCGCGGTACGACGCCGAGGCGCTGCTCGACCACCTGCTCGGCACGCCGAACGCCCGATACCTGGCCCGGTCGGTCGACCAGGGCACCGTCGTGGCCTACCGGAGGCTGGTGGAGCGGCGGGCCGGGCGCGAGCCGTTGCAGCACATCCTGGGCACGGCGGCGTTCCGCCGGCTGGTGCTGGCGGTCGGCCCGGGGGTGTTCGTGCCGAGGCCGGAGACCGAGTCGCTGGTGGAATGGGGCCTGGCCAGACTCGCCGGCCGGCCGGATCCGGTGGTCGTCGACCTGTGCGCCGGATCGGGGGCGGTCGCGCTGTCGGTGGCGAGCGAGCACCCGGGCGCCCGGGTGTACGCGGTGGAGTCGGCACCGGCCGCGCTGGCCTGGCTGCGCCGCAACGCCGCCGGGTATCCGACGGTGACGGTGCTGGCCGGTGACGCCACCGATCCGAGCACCGCCGCGGCGCTGGACGGCACCGCGGCGCTGGTGCTGGCCAACCCGCCCTACGTGCCCGCCGGCACCCCGGTACCGCCGGAGGTGGCCCGCCACGACCCACCCGGCGCGCTGTGGGGCGGCCCGGACGGGCTGGCCGTGCTGCCGGGCGTGGTGGCCCGGGCGGCCGACCTGCTGCAGCCCGGCGGCTGGTTCGGCACCGAGCACGACGAGACCCACGCGGCCGGCGTGGTCCGGCTGCTGGCCGCCCGTGGCCTGACCGAGGTGGCCACCCATCCCGACCTCGCCGGCCGCCCCCGCTTCACCACCGGCCGCCGGCCGGCGTGCTGAGCCGGCACCGCTGTGCTTGATTGCTCGGCTCCGCGCTCGCTCCGCACCTGCAC
>JBKOWA010000615.1:0-8933 GCA_046724155.1 Actinomycetota bacterium | reverse complement strand
GAGGTTGCGTGGGGCGTGGTGGACACCCGGATCGGCCCGTTGGTCGTCGGGGTGAGCGATCGCGGGCTGATCCGGGCCTCGTTCGGCGGCGCCCTGGGGGCGGTGCGGGGGCGGGTGCCGCTGCCCGCGATCGACGAGCCGGTGCGGCTCGAGTCGGTGCGCTGCCAGCTCGCGGAATACTGTGCGGGCACCCGGCGGGAGTTCGACCTGCCGCTGGACTGGGGGCTGGTCGGTGGCTTCACCCGGGACGTGCTGGAAACGCTGCACCGCACGGTCGGCTACGGCCAGGTGGTGACCTACCAGGAGCTGGCCGATCGGATAGGCCAGCCCGGGGCAGCCCGGGCGGTGGGCGCGGCGATGGGGGCCAACCCGATCCCGGTCGTGGTGCCGTGCCATCGGGTGCTGTCGGCCGAGGGCCTAGGCGGCTTCGGGGGCGGGCTGGAGACCAAGCGCCGGCTGCTCGAGCTGGAGGGGGTGCTGCCGCTCGCGCTGTTCTGAGCCAGGACGTGGGCGAGCCACGGCCCGCAAGGAAGCGGCACTAGGGGCTAGATCAACTCCGGGCTAGATCAACTCCGGATGAGCGAAGTTGGCTGGTTCCTCGCTGGGTCGCCTGGTTCCTCGCTGGGTCGCCTGGTTCCTAACTGGGGCGCGCAGCGCTGACCGCCCGGCGCAGGGCTCGGTCCTGACCGGTGGGCGCGAGTTCTTCGTGCTTTCCGGCCAGCCGCAGCAGCAGGTCTGTGGCGGCGTCCGGGGTGGCCGTCGGTAACGCAGAGTCGGTGAAGGCCCGGATCCGGCCGGGCGTCTCCGGGTCCAGCGGGTCGTCGACGGCGTGGGTTGCCAGGTGCACTGCGACGGAGCAGCTGAGGTACTGCCGAGACCCGTCGGAGTCGGCCCGCCGGGCTAACGCGGCTATGGTGGCCAGCGCCTGGCCGAGCAGCGTGCGGGCCCGGTTGGGCGAGCGGCGGATTGCTGCGCCGATCTCGCGGAAGGAGCGGCCGGGCCGGCCATCCAACCCGTACCGCAGTTCCAGCACCCGGTGCTGGCGAGCGGGGAGCGTGTCCCGGGCCGCGCGGCGGAGCGCTGCCGCGAAGGCGGCTGTCATCGGCATGCCGCCAGGCGTACCGGCACCGCCCGGTTGTTGCCTGGGGCGCAGGGGCCGGACATTGCTGCCCGGAGAGGCCGGGCGCGGCGTAGGAACCCGGTACGCCAGGGGCGTCCCGGGTGCCGCCGGCTGCCCGGGGGCAGGGGGCTTCGACGGTGGGGTCCCGGGCGCTGCACAGCCGGCGGGAGCGGCGGAGCCGGGCGGTGTGGCGGCACCGGGCGGTTGGGCGGCACCGGGTGCGGGAGAGCGGGTGGGCTGGCGCGCCCAGGCTGCCGGAGTGGGCGGCGCCTCCTGGTAGGGGGACCGGCCGGCCTGGGCGGCAACGTCCTCCCGGGCGGGCCCGGTAGGCCGGGCCGGCGGGATCATCGGCTCCGCGGCGGCCAGGAGTTGGTCGACCATTGCGGCGAACCGGTGCTGCTCCTGCAGGACCTGCTCGACCCGGTCGCGCACCGTCGGGTCCAGCTGCGGATTGTGGAACCATGTCCGGCAGGCCCGGCACACCAGCACGGCCGCGCCGTCCGGGCCACGCATCATGGTGCCGCAGTCCGTGCACCGGTACCGCACCTGTAGCGGCATCCGCTGGCCGGGCGCGAAGACCCACTTGCAGAAGCCGCACCTTGTCATGCTGCCGTCGAGCACGATGGCCAGCGGCTCCGGCCCGGTGAAGGCCGGCACCGTCAGGTCGCACTGCGGGCAGTGGACATAGTCCACCACCAACTGTACAACCGCGTGGTCACCATCCGTGCTTCCTTGGCGTCGCTCCGCCACCGGCCTAGTATGTACACGCAGCGTCGCTGTGTCACTCCCGGCAGTGCAAGATTCGGTACCAAATCGGTTACTCGCGCCGGATCACCGGGTTCCACTCCCGGAACGAGACCAGCTCGGTGACCCCGCCGGTGGTGTACGGGTCGGCTGCCAGCATCGCGTGCGCAGCCGCCTCGTCGGGCACATCGTAGACGGTCAGCGAGCCCGTACCGGCGACCCATGGACCGGCCGCCACCACCCGGCCGTCGGCGGCCAGCCCGCGGACGTACTCCAGATGCTGCGGCCGGACCTCGGTGCGCCGTTGCTGGTCCACATAACGCTGCTCCACCACGAACCAGGGCACCGCTCGGCCCTCCGATCCTCCCGGCGCGGCCGGGTCTGTGCGATCCCCGGAACGGGCGGGGCCGGACGGGCCGCCCGTCGGCCCGCAGGCTAGCGACGCCTCTGCGCACTGTAGTGTTCGGCGCCCTGACCAGGTCACCGCCCCGGGCGTGCGGGGCGGTTGGCGGCCCGGGTCGGCGCTCCCGGGATCCCTGGTGTCGCGAGCTGTGCCACCTAGGATGGGTTGCCGTCGGGTTTGGGGGTCTCATGCGAAGGTTCGCGGCTGCCGCTGCCCTGTTTGCCATTGGGCTGTCCGGGAATCCGGCGGCTGCACAGGCGGCGGCCGGGACCGATCCCGGGCACAGCCGTCCGGTGATGCACCGCCGGCCACCCTCGTCGCGCGGCCTGGTCATCGGGCGGGAGAGCCTGGCGGCGGTTCGGGCTGCCGGCAGCGCTCGGGCGACCGTGACCGAGACCGCCGCCGGGCAGTCGGTGACCGCCACCTCCTGGATGCGGCTGCCTGGCGGGGTGGTGCCCGAGGTGGTGGTCAGCCCGCCCGGGTCCGCCGTGCTGGCCGCCGACCCTGGTGTCCTCGAGCGGCTGCGCCGTGTCCTGGATCCATGCGCTGCGGCCAGGCTGTTCACGGTGGCCGCTGAGGTCCGCCGGATGGGCCCGGCGCGGGTTGCCGGCCAGGTCACCGTGCGATATCGACTGACCTTGGAGCTGCCCGCCCGTCCGGACGTCGCCCCGGCGGTTGCCGAGGAGATCGCCGAGCTGCGCAAGGCTGGTTTGTCGTTGATGACTGCTGATGTATGGCTGGATCAGGTGAAGCGCCCGGTACGGGTGACCTTGTCCGCACCCTGGCCCGGCACGGTGGAGGGTGACCGGACCGACCTGCGGTACTACGACTGGGGAGCCGCACCCGAGCCTGGTTATAACGACTAGTGACGGCTCGTATGCTCTATGCTACCGCTGGCGCCCCTCGCTGCTGTTGACGTCCGGTCACACGCCACGAGTCGGACAAAAACACCTGTGCGGAGCGCTGTGCGCTGGCCCAGGATCGCGTAGAGTCTGCGCGCCGTTGTACCTCTTGAGACCGCCTCATGGCGGCCTCAAGCGCATTCGGGCCGCCCCGGAGTTGCGGCGTCCGCGATGTTCACCCTGATGGTTTGCCTCCTCACCCCTGGCGTGCGTGGTGACCCTCGGCGTCAGCGGGCGGGCGGCTGGCGAGAGGAGGGGAGATGACCCATCCGTTTTCGGAGGCCGAGGCGCGTGCGCGCATCGCCGAGAACTGCATCTCGTGTGGTCCACTCGGTCGAGTCGGAGTCGAGCTCGAGTGGGTGATCGTGGACCCCCGGGCTCCGAACCGGCCGGTCCCGCTCGACCGCATCGCCGACCTGCTTGCCTACCTGCCGAACCCGTTGCCCGGTGGTGCGGTGCTGACGGTCGAGCCGGGCGGTCAGCTTGAGCTGTCCTCCAAGCCGTGCGAGAACGTGTCCGACTGCCTGATCTCCACCAGCGCCGACGTGGCTCTGCTGCGCAGCCTGCTGGAAGCCGACGGGCTCGGGTTGGGCGGCACCGGGCTGGATCCGGTGCGGGCACCGCGCCGGCTGCTGGAGCACCCTCGGTACGCCGCGATGGAGACGTTCTACGGGCGGTTCGGCACCGAGGGCAAGGTGCTCATGTGCGGCTCCGCCTCGGTGCAGGTATGCCTGGAGGCCGGCGACGACTCGGACGCCGTGACGGGGTACCGGTACCGCTGGCAGCTCGCCCACGAGCTCGGCCCGGTGCTGGTCGCGGCGTTCGCCAACTCGGCGCTGCGCCGCGGCCGGCCCACCGGGTGGCGATCCACCAGGATGGCGTTCCGGTTCCGGGCTGACCCGCGGCGCACCCGACCGCCGGCGGGGCCCGACCCGCGGGTCACCTGGCCCGAGTACGCGATGAACGCCCAGCTGCTGTGCCTGCAGCGGCCGGCGCCGCTGCCCTGGACGGCGCCCAGCGGGCTGACCTTCGCCGACTGGCTGCGCGGGCGCGGCCCGCGCAAGCCGACCTGGCCGGACCTGGAGTACCACCTGACCACGCTGTTCCCGCCGATCCGGCCGCGCGGGTACCTCGAGCTGCGGATGATCGACACCCAGGTCGGCGACGACTGGTGGGTGCCGCTGGCGGTGGTGACCGCGCTGCTGGATGACCCGGTTGCGGCCGACGCGGCCCGGGCGGCGGTGCACCCGCTGTACGCGCGGCGGCAGCGCGACCTGTGGCTGCGGGCGGCCCGGCACGGGGCCGCCGACCCGCTGCTCGGAGCCGCCGTCCGGGCCTGCTTCCAGGCCGCGCTGTGCGCGCTTCCCCGCATCGGCGCGCCCGAGGAGGTGCGGGCCGCGGTGGCCTCGTTCGCCGAGCGCTACCCGTGGCGTGGCCGCTGCCCGGCCGATGACCAGCTGGACGCGTTCTACTCCGAGCAGGCGGCTGCGCGCTCGTCGGTGGTCTCGGGCTAGCGGAGATCGGCGGTGCGGCGGATCGTGGTGCTGGACGCACCGACGAACCTCGGCCTGCGCCCGCCAGCGGAAGGGACTGTGCCCGGCTGCTACAGGCGCCGTGGGCGCTGCTGGCGCTGGTCACCGGGCGGGGGCACGTGCGCCCGGTGTTACTTCTTGATGCCGATGTCCTCGTAGATGTAGTTGGCGAAGCCGAAGGCACCGAAGTTGCCGAACTTCGACTTGACCGCGATGATCTCCGGCCGCTGGTAGGTCGTCAGCGAGTGGACCTCCTGCCAGATCATTGCGTCGGCCTGGTTGGCCAGCTGCCTGGCCTTCGCCTCGTCCAGCTCGGCGGTCGCCTGGTCGAACAGGGCGTCGAGCTCGGGCGAGCCCACCCGGGCGTAGTTCTGCTGGATGTTCGCGCCCTTGGGGTTGGCGTAGATCGACTTGTTGGAGCTGATCGGGAACGGGGTCCCGATCCAGGAGAACACCGTGAAGTCGAAGTTGCCCGTGTTGACGTACTTTTCGAAGAAGTCGTCGCTCGGCACGGTCTTGATGTTGACCTTGGCGCCGACGTCCTTCAGCATCGCCTGGATCTGCTTGGACTCCTTCTCCGAGGCCGAGACCTGGCTCGGGATGACCAGGTTGATGTCCAGCTCCTTGCCTTGCTTCTGCCGGTATGCGCCACCTGCGGGCAGCGTCCAACCGGCCTGGTCCAGCATCTGCTTGGCCTGCTCCGGGTTGTACTTGCCGACGTTGCCCGAGTTGTCCTGGTAGCCGGTCTGGTTCGTCATGAAGATGTGGTTGTTCAGCGGGACGGCCGGCACCTCGAGCGGGCCGAGCAGGGCGGCGGCGATCTTGGTCCGGTCGATACCCATCGCCAGCGCCTGGCGGACGTTGACGTCCTTCAGCACCGCGGACTGCCCGTTCATGGTCAGGTGCCGGAAGTTCGGGCCGCCGGCCTTGTGGATGGTCACGCCCTGGATCGTCTTCGTCCGGGAGTACTTCTCCGCGCTCGGGCCGACGTCGATGAAGTCGACCTCACCGCTGGCCAGCGAGTCGACCTGGGCGTCGTTGTCGATCGCCCGGAAGACGATCTTGTCGAGCAGGGCCGGGTTGCCCCACCACTTCTCGTTGCGGATCAGGGTGATGGACTTCGCCGTCTTGTCGACCTTGTCCAGCTTGAACGGCCCGGCGGTGGTCAGCGGCTGGGTGGTCCAGCCGTCGTTGAAGACCTTCGGGTCGTTGTTCGTCGAGGCCGGGTACAGCGGGCCGAACAGTGACTTCCAGTCCGCGAAGTTACTCTTGAAGGTCACCACGGCCTCGTGGTCGTTGGCGCCCTGCTTGACGTCGGAGATCTGGTCGTAGCCGGTGCTCGAGGCGACCTTGTACGCCGGGTTGGTGCCGTTCAGCGCCTTCCACTGGGCGATGAAGTCCGCCGCGGTGATCTTGGTGCCGTCGTACCAGACGGCCTTCTGGTTGATCTTGTAGGTGACCACCTGGCTGGGGCTGGTGGAGGTCAGCGTGCCGTCGTCTATGAGGTCCTTGTTCACGTACGGCGTGCCGGCGGCATCGGTGTAGAACGCCCACGGCATCAGCGCGTTGATCACGCGGGCGTTGTCGGCGAGGCTGCCGTCAAGCTGGTTGTAGTTGAAGTTCGGCGGGATCTGGGTCAGCGGCCAGGTGAACGTGCCGCCGTTCTGCAGCTGGTCCCGCGCGGTCTTGTTGATGTCGTTCTGGGTGGCCGACGGCGCCTCCTTCTTGGCGCCGTCGCCTCCCCCCGTGTCATTGGAGCTGCTTCCGCAGCCCGCCAGAGCGAGCGAGAGCACTGTCGCGGGGACGAGCGCCGCCCACCTCCTGCGTACCTTCACAGTTCCTCCATGAGAGCGATCTGAACGTGCGCCTACCCCGGAGGGCTCGAACGTAGTGCTCGGCGGTCACGCCGAGATCACGGTCCAGCGTCGGAGTCAGACCACTTCCGCTGCCTCGGCGTAGTGGCAGGCGGCCACCTGGTCGGCAGCCTGGGGCAGCAACGCCGGTTGTTCGTTGATGCACCGCGCGGCACGGGTCTCGTCGAGGGTGGCGAACTTCGGACAGCGGGTCCGGAACCGGCAGCCCGACGGCGGATCTGCCGGGCTGGGCAGGTCGCCCTCGAGCAGGATGCGCCGCCGCTGCCGCTCCTTGTGCGGGTCCGGCAGCGGGATCGCCGACAGCAGGGCCTGGGTGTACGGGTGCGCCGGGTGGTCGAACACGCGGTTGACCTCCCCGATCTCGACGATCTTGCCGAGGTACATCACCGCGACCCGGTCCGCGATGTGCCGCACCACCGACAGGTCGTGCGCCACGAACAGGTAGGACAGGCCCAGCTTGCCTTTCAGCTTCTCCAGCAGGTTGATCACGCCAGCCTGGATGGAGACGTCGAGCGCGGACACCGGCTCGTCCAGCACCAGCAGCTTCGGCTCCAGGGCCAGCGCCCGGGCGATGCCGATGCGTTGCCGCTGCCCGCCGGAGAACTCCGCCGGATACCGGCTGACGTGCTCCGGGTTGAGCCCGACCAGCCGGAGCAGCTCGCGGACCCGGGCCCGCGACCTGGCCCGGTCGTAGCCGTGGGTGCGCATCGGTTCCGCGATCAGGTCGCCCACCGGCAGCCGCGGGTCCAGCGAGGCCATCGGGTCCTGGAACACCACCTGCAGGTCGCGCCGGATGGCGAACCGGTCCCGGCCGCGCAGCGTCGCGGTGTCCCGGCCGAGCACGCTGATCCGCCCGGCGACCGGCGCGGCCAGGTTGAGGATCTCCATGATCGTGGTGGTCTTGCCGCAACCGGACTCGCCGACCAGCCCGAGCACCTCGCCCTCGCGGATGTCGAAGCTGATCCCGTCCACCGCGTGCACCGTGCCGATCGTGCGGCGGAAGACGGAGCCCTTGGTCAGCGGGTAGTGCTTGACCATCTCGTCCAATGCCAGCAGCGTCTGCCGCTGCTCGCGTGGCACCCGCTCGATCGGGTCGCGCGTGATGTGCTGCACGCCGAACACGTCGGTGCTGGTGAGGTTGCCCTCCTCGATCTCGCCGCTGCGGTGGCAGGCCGCGTCATGCCCCGGCCGGGCCGTCGGCTCCAGGGCCGGCTCCACCTCGACGCACACCTCGATCCGCATCGGGCAGCGTGGCGCGAACGGGCAGCCCGGCGGCAGGTCCACCAGCGACGGCGGGGTGCCCTCGATCGGGGTCAGCCGCTTGCGGTCGCCGGTGTCCAGCCGCGGGATGGAGCCGAGCAGGCCGAGCGTGTAGGGCATTCGCGGGCGGTAGTACAGGTCGTCCACGGTGCCGGTCTCCACCGGCTTGCCGGCGTACATCACCAGCACCCGGTCAGCGAAGCCGGCAATCACGCCGAGGTCGTGGGTGATCATGATGATGCCGGCGCCGGTGGCCTGCTGCGCGGTCTTCAGCGCCTCCAGGATCTGCGCCTGGATCGTGACGTCCAGCGCCGTGGTCGGCTCGTCGGCGATGATCACGTCCGGGTCGTTCGCGATCGCCATGGCGATCATCGCGCGCTGCCGCATGCCGCCGGAGAACTCGTGCGGGAACGCCTTGGCGCGCTGCGCCGCGTTCGGGATGCCGACCAGATCCAGCAGCTCGACCGCCCGCGCGCCGGCCTGGCTGCGGGACAGCTCCTGGTGCGTCCGCAGCGCCTCGGCGACCTGGTCGCCGACGGTGTAGACCGGGGTGAGCGCGGACAGCGGGTCCTGGAAGACCATCGTGATGCCCTTGCCGCGCACCTTGGCCAGGGACTTGTCGGACAGCCCGAGCAGCTCGCGCCCGCGGAACCGCACCGAGCCGCTGATCCGTGCGTTCTCCGGCAGCAGGCCCATCACCGCGAGGGAGGACACCGACTTGCCGGACCCGGACTCCCCGACGATCCCGAGCACCTCGCCGCCGGAGACGGCGTAGGACACGCCGCGGACCGCGGTCACCTCGCCGGCCTCGCTGGGGAAGGAGACCGTGAGGTCGGTGACCTCGAGGACCGGGCTACCGGCCGGGGAGCTGCCACTGCCCACCGGGGCGGTGCTGACGTCGGTCACCGGGCGGAACCTTCCTGCGGCCAGCGGGCCGCGTTGCCGGTCATGGAGCCGGATGGGACCCGCCTCAGCGGGCCCGGGAGGAGTGGGCGGTCGGGTCGAGCGCGTCCCGCAGGCCGTCGCCGATGAAGTTCACCGCGAGCACGAACAGGATCAGCAGCCCGCCGGGGAACAGGAACAGCCACGGGAAGGGCA
>JBKOWA010000126.1:0-4411 GCA_046724155.1 Actinomycetota bacterium | reverse complement strand
ACTGCCTGGTCGGCTGCAACACATCGCCGAGGTCGTCACGCTGCTAGATCTGGTGTTGGTATGTGCGGTGGCCGATGGCTGGCGGTAATGCGTCGGCTGGTTGGCATGATGCATGCCAACCAGCCGACCGATACTGCGATCTGCTCAGGACACAGCGACCTGCTCAGGAACTTGGGGGCCTGGTCAGAAGCCGATCCGTACGTTGCCCTTCAGCAGGTTGCGGGCGATGGTGCGGCGCTGGATCTCGTCGGTGCCCTCGTAGATCCGCAGCAGCCTCAGCTCGCGGTACCACCGCTCGACCGGCAGCTCCTTGGTGTAGCCCATCCCGCCGTGGATCTGCAGCACCCGGTCCACGATCTCGTTGGCCTTCACCCCGCCGTACAGCTTGGCCATCGAGGCGGCGTGCCGGGAGTCCCGCCCGGTCTCCTGCTGCCAGGCGGCGTTGAGCACCAGCCAGCGCAGCGCCTCGATCTCCACCGCCGAGTCGGCGATCATCCACTGGATGGCCTGCCGCTCGGCCAGCGGCGCCCCGAACGTCTGCCGGGTGTTCGAGTAGTCCACGGCGAGCTGCAGCAGCCGCTCGCAGGCGCCCAGCGCGCGGGCCGGCAGCAGGTACCGCCCGGCGCCGATCCACTGCATGGCCAGCCCGAAGCCCTGCCCGACCCCGCCGAGCACGTTCTCCTCGGGAACCCGGACGTCCTCGAAGACCAGCGCGGCCGGACCCCACTCCCCCATGGTGGCGATCGGCTCGGACTTCCAGCCCATGTCCCGGTCGGCCAGGAAGCAGGTGATGCCGCCGTCGGCGCCCCTGGTCTTGTCGGTGACCGCGAACACCATGCAGTAGTCGGCCTCGCTGCCCTTGGTGATGAAGGTCTTCTCGCCGTTGAGCACCCAGTCCCGGCCGTCCTTGACCGCCGTGGTGCGGATCGCCTTGGCGTCCGAGCCGGCGCCGGGTTCGGTGATCGCGAAGCAGGAGATCTTGTCCCCGCTGATGGTCGGCAGCAGGTACCGCTGCTGCTGCTCCTCGGTGGCGTGGTACAGGATGTTGTCCGCGTTGCCGCCGAAGTCGAACGGCACGAACGTCCGGCCGAGCTCGGCGTAGATGATCGCGGCCAGCACCGGACCGAGGCCCATGCCGCCGTGCTCGGCCGGGGTCAGGACCCCCCAGAACCCGGCCTGCCGGGCCTTGTCCTGCAGCGCCCGCAGCTCCTGGCGGTCCAGGCCGTGCCGCCCCTGCCGCTCCCGGCGCAGCACTTCCGGCTCCAGCGGCATGATCTCCCGCTGGACGAAGGTGCGCACCCAGTCGCGCACCTGCTCCTGCTCGCTGCTCAGCGCGAAGTCCACCTGTTCCTCCAGCCCTTGTTACCCGCGGTTACCCGCGGGGCCCACCGGCCACGTAGATCACCTGGCCGGATACGAACGACGCGTCGTCGCTGACCAGGAACGCGACGACACCGGCGATGTCCTCCGGGCGGCCGACCCGGCCGACCGGGATCTGGCTGGCCGCCGCCTGCTGGAAGTCCTCGAAGTCCACACCGACCCGGGCCGCGGTGGCAGCGGTCATCTCGGTGACGATGAAGCCGGGGGCCACCGCGTTCGCCGTGATCCCGAACTTGCCCAGCTCAATGGCCAGCGTCTTGGTGAAACCCTGCATGCCGGCCTTGGCCGCCGCGTAGTTGGCCTGCCCGCGGTTGCCCAGCGCCGAGGTCGACGACAGGTTGACGATCCGGCCCCAGCTGCCGGCCACCATGTGCTGCTGCGCCACCTGGCTGCACAGGTACGCCCCGCGCAGGTGCACCCGCAGCACGGTGTCCCAGTCGTCATCGCTCATCTTGAACAGCAGGTTGTCGCGGAGCACCCCGGCGTTGTTGACCAGGATGTGCAGGCCGCCCAGCTCGGTCACGGTCCGCTCCACCGCGTCCTCGACCTGGTCCCGGCTGCTGACGTCGGCACCGACCGCGATGGCCCGGCCGCCCTTGCCGGTGATCGCCTCGACGGTGGCCGCGCAGCTCGCCTCGTCCAGGTCGACCACGGCCACGGCGGCCCCGTCAGCGGCCAGCCGCGCGGCGACCGCGGCCCCGATCCCCCGCGCAGCTCCGGTGACGAACGCCACCCGCCCGTCGAGTCCAGGCACCCTGGCACACTTCCCTTCGAGATCCGAAATCAGCTTCGATCCAAAACTAGAACGCCATTCTAAAAAGCGTACCGCCCCCTACCGGACGCCGCCAAGCGGCGTCAACCGTTGAGACGGTCGGCACCGGCCCGGCCGGGCGGCAGCCGCACCAGGCTGACGAAGAAGTCGTCGATCTGCCGCACCACCGACAGGAACCGGTCGAAGTCCACCGGCTTGGTCACATACGCGTTGGCGTGCAGCTGGTAGCTGCGCAGGATGTCCTCCTCGGCCTCGGAGGTGGTCAGCACCACCACCGGGATGGCCATCAGCTCCGGGTCGGACTTGATCTGCGCGAGCACCTCCCGACCGTCGAACTTGGGCAGGTTGAGGTCGAGCAGGATCAGCCCGGGACGCGGCGCGTCGGCGTACCGGCCGCGCCGGTACAGGAAGTCCAGCGCCTCCTCTCCGTCCCGCACCACGTGCAGCATGTTGCGGACCCGGTTCTCCTCGAACGCCTCCCGGGTGATCAGCTCGTCACCCGGGTCGTCCTCGACGAGCAGCACCTGGAGCGGCTCGATGGATGCGGTCACGGTGCGGTCGCTCCTTGCGGGTCGGGTCGGGATCCGCCGGCGGCCCCGCCGGCGGGCGCACCGTCACCGGGGGCACCGTCCTTGGCGGCACTCTCCGGGACAGCTCCATCCTCGACGGTGCCGTCCTCGGGAACGCCGTCCGCAACGAACGCCGGCAGGGTGAACTCGAAGCGGGCACCGTTGCGGTAGCCGGGCTCCAGCCAGATCCGCCCGCCGTGGAACTCCACGATCTTCTTGCACAGCGCCAGGCCGATGCCGGTGCCGCTGTACTCGTCACGGGTGTGCAGCCGCTGGAAGATGACGAATATCTTTCCCGCGAACTGCGGATCGATGCCGATGCCGTTGTCCTGGACGGCCAGCCGCCACAGCTCGCCGTCCGGCTCGGCGGACACGGCGATCACCGGCGGCCGGTCCGGGGAGCGGAACTTCACCGCGTTGCCGATCAGGTTCTGCAGCAGCACGACCAACAGCGTGCGGTCGCCCGGCACGGTCGGCAGCGGGCCGGTGGTGACCTCGGCGTCGTTCTCCTCCAGCCGGGTGGACAGGTTGCCGAGCGCCTCGCCCAGCGCCTCCGCCAGAACCACCGGCCCCCATCTGTCATTGCGCCCGGTGCCGTCGTTGACCCGGCCGACCCGGGAGAACGAGAGCAGATCGTTGATCAGTACCTGCATCCGCTTGGCGGCGTCGACCGCGAAGCGGATGTACTGCCGCGCACGCTCGTCCAGCTGGTCGCCGTACCGGCGCTCCAGCATCTGGCAGAACGACGTCACCTTGCGCAGCGGCTCCTGCAGGTCGTGCGAGGCCACGTAGGCGAACTGCTCCAGCTCGGCGTTGGACCGGCGCAGCTCCTCCGCCTGGGCCTCGAGCAGCCGGTGCCCTTCCATCACGTTGGCCAGCTCGGTGACGACCCGCAGCCGCAGCGACTCCACGTCGGCGCCCAGCTCCACCACGTCGGTGGGGCCGCGCACCGTGATCTGCCGCCCGAGGTCCTCGTTCGCCACCCGCCGGGTGGTGGAGCCGAGGTCCCGCAGCGGCCGGATGATCGCCCGGCGGAGCCACAGTGACAGCAGCGCCCCGGTGAGCAGGAAGGCCCCGAGGATCACCAGGAAGATCGCGTCCCGCCAGCGGTCGGTGTTCGCCACCTCGGCCCGGGTGCGGGCTCGGGCATCGGCCAGGTGCCGCTCCAGCCCGCCCAGCGCCGACCGCAGCTCGTCGAAGACGTCCTTGCCACGCTGGGACACCACCTGGTCCGGCACCGGGCCGGACCGGGCCACCGCGGCGACGGCCGGGTCGGCGAACAGCTGCCGCCAGCGGTCCGCCAGCCGCTCGGCCCGGTCCAGGTCGGCCGCCAGCGCCGGGTCGGTCAGCAGGGCGTGCAGCCGGGCCACCGCGGCGGACTCGGCCTCCTGGCCGGTGTGATAAGGCTGCAACGCGGTCCGGTCGCCGGTGAGCAGGTAGTCGCGTACCCCGGCCTCCTGGTCCACCAGTGCGGCCTGCAGGTTCTGCGCCTCGAGATAGGACGGTGAGATCCGGTCGACCAGCCGATCCGTCGCCGCGGAGCTGACCTGCAGCGCAAGGCCGCCGGCGAGGCCGGCCAGCACGAACACCACCGCGGACGCGATCAGGATGATGTTCGCCCAGCCACGGCTGCTGAACCGCGCCCAGCCCCGCCGCGGCGGCCTGGGCACCCGCGGCGGCTGGTGCTGCC
>JBKOWA010000002.1:0-5871 GCA_046724155.1 Actinomycetota bacterium | reverse complement strand
GCCAGCAGCCGCCGGCCGGCCGCCCCGCGGCGCAGGTTCGCGACGGCGAGCGCTGCGGCCGCGAAGACCACCAGCAGCAGCACCGCGTACCGGCCCGGGTGCTCGGTCGAGTCCAGCCCGATGCCGAACAGCGACGGCGGCGGGACCACGGTGCCCCGGATGGGACCGCCGGTGTAGTCGGCGTTGAGCAGCACCAGGTTGCTGATCGCCAGAGCCAGCGCCAGCGTGATCACCGCCAGGTTGACGCCGCGCACCCGCAGCGCCGGCAGCGCCACGACCAGGCCGACGAGCGTTGCCGCCGCAACGCCCAGCAGGACGGCCGGGCCGAACGGCACCCCCCAGGCGTCCGCCGCCCGGGACGCGACGAGGGCGCCGACGCCAGCGAGGGCGAACTGCGCCAGCGAGAGCTGCCCGGCGTAGCCGATCAGCACCACCAGCGACAGCCCGACGATCGCGTAGCCGGCGCTGGTGATCACCGAGTTCGTCCACACCGGACCCAGGGTGAGCACGGAGGCGAGGCAGACCGCCAGCGCGGCCAGGATCGGCACCGGCCGCAGGATCCCGCTGCCGACCGGTGGCAGGCGGTTGGCCAGGTGGCCGCGCAGCGGCAGGGCGCGGCCCCGCAGCACCAGCACGGCGACGACGATGAGGAACGGGAAACTGGCCGCCCACCCCTGGTGGTTGGCGAACCGGCTGATCTCGGCCTCGACGACACCGATCAGCAGCCCGCCGACGAGGGTCAGCCAGAACGACGAGAAGCCGCCGACCATGGCCGCGGCCAGCGCCGGTATCACGATCAGCGGCAGCGTGGTGGGGTCGAGGCCCTCGATCGGCAGCAGCAGGATCCCGGCCAGCCCGGCCAGCATCGAGCCGGCCGCCCAGTTGACGGTGGCGACCAGGTCGGGCCGGCAGCCCAGGGACTGCGCGACGAACTCGTCCTGCGCCACCGCCGCCGTCGCGCGGCCGATGGGGGTGCGCCGGTACACCACCGTGAGCAGGACGCACAGCGCCACCGCGACCGCGGCGATCACCACCCGGTCCTGCACGATGGTCAGGTCGCCGAGCCTCCAGTAGCCGGTCGGCAGGAACGCGACGTAGGGCGGAACCCGGCCCCGGTAGTACAGCGCCACCGCCTGCTGCAGCAGGACGAGCAGGCCGAGCGTGGCGATCATCCGCATGACCGGAGCGGCCGAGCGCAGCGGCCGCATCACCAGCAGGTGGGTCGCGGCCCCGACCATTCCACACAGGAGGGTCGCCAGTGCGATGGCGGCGAGCAGCGGCAGCGAGCGCCGCAGCTCGGCGAACGCGACCGCACCGACCAACGCGGTGGCCCCCTGGGCGAAGTTGAGCACGCCCGAGCCCCGGTAGATGACCACCAGTCCCTGGCCGACCAGCGCGAACACGCACCCGGCACCGAGGCCCAGGAGCAGGAAGCGGATGACGTCCAGCATGCCGATCCGTTCTCAGGGGATTTCGCCGGCCCGGCCGTCCGGCTACGTGCTCGGCATCAGCTGCTGGAAGTCGGATATCTCGTCGGTCGCACCGTTGTGCACCCGGTAGAAGACCACGGTGTTGTTGAACAGCCGCGGCAGCTTGCCACCGAAGCCGGTGAACGGTTTCGTGAAGTCCAGCGGTGGGGTGGCGCCGCCGGTGTCCACCTCCTTCAGCGTGCCCATCGCGGCCAGCACGCTCTGCCGGGTGACCGCCGGCAGGCCCTTGCTCGCGCGCTGGACCAGCTGCGTACCCAGGTAGAAGGAATAGGCGGCGTCGGACGGCGGGTCGTCCGGGTTACGCGCGGTGAACGCCTGCTGGAAGTCCGTGAAGCCGACGCTGCCATGGCTGAAGGCACCCGGGTGGTATGTGCCCTCCGCGGTCGGGCCGATCTGGGCGATCTGCTTCTGGTCCAGCGGCACCGTGACGGTGGGCACCTTGACGCCCAGCTGGGCGGCGGTCCGCAGGAACCGGGGCAGGGAGTCCATCGCCAGCGTGACGAGCATGGCGTCGACGTCCTGGCTGGCCGCGGTCACCTGCGCGGAGAGGTCACCGGCGGTGAGCGGCACGGACACGACCTTGACCACCTTGGTGGACTGCCCGGTCGCCTGCAGCAGCTGGGACACCAGCTGCGCCAGGCCCCGTGCGGCGGGGACGTCGACGACGACGAAGCTCACCCGCTGCGCCTTCAGCTGCTTCGCCGCCAGCAGGCCCTGCCCGGCCACGCTCGCGAACGCGCCGGCGGACGACGGGAAGCAGACCGGGCAGGAGTAATGCGTGAGTGCCAACGGGTAGTCGCCGATGATCGGGACCTTGGCCTTGCCGAACGTGTCGAGGACGACCTCGGGCTGGCCGAGCCAGACGTCGGCCGCGATGACAGACTGGTCGGCCACCGCCTGGCGGGCGCAGCCGGCGGCCTTGTTCAGGTCGAGATTCACCGGGCAGGTCTTCAGCTGCATCGGGTGGCCGTTGATCCCGCCGCTGCGGTTCACCGTGTCGACGCCGAGCTGGGCGGCCTTCGGTAACTCGGGGAACGGCGAATTGGTCACGCTGGAATAGATCACGTAGTAGGTGTAGGGCGTACCGGAAAGGCTCGTCGTGGCGGCGGCACCGCTCGGCGGTGTCGCGGTGGAGCCGCATGCAGGGATCCCGACGATGGCGGCGAGAGCGACCGTGATACCGGGAGCGAGCTTCTTTGCCCGAAACATGAACTACCTCCCCAGATGCGGCTATTAAACGCGGCATCGCCGGTGGGCCTGCAGAGCGTAGCGGCAGGCCAGAGGGGGGTCAACGAACCGTGTTCCGCGGGAGCAGAATCGAGGTGGCCAGGTCCGGCGGAGTTGCGGCATGGCGGGCTGGCAATTCACCGCGAGTCCCATGATGTCGGAAATATCGGATCGGAATGGCTGAACGGAGCCTGCCCGGCGTCCAATCGACCGCGGGTCTGGATAATATCTAACAGTCGGACGAGCGTGCGACCCGGCTGCGGGAGGTCCGAGGCGCGACCGGGCTGGGGAGAAGTCGAGCGCGCAACCGGCTGCGGGGAGTAGCTGAGCCTGCGACCCGGCTGCAGCGCGAAACATTGCTCCGGCCGGTACTTTGCCCCGGCCCGCCGCTCTGCGAAGATGTCCGGACGCGTGAGCCCGGGGGTGTGCCGTGACGAGCACCGAATCGCGAGACCAGCAGCCCGCGGACCGGCCGGAGGCACGCTCGTACCCGTTCGGCCCGCCGGAGCGGCTGGAGCTCAACCCGCAGTACGCCCGGCTGCGGGAGCAGGAGCCGCTGAGCCGGGTGCGGCTGCCCTACGGCGAGGACGCCTGGCTGGCGGTGCGGCACGAGGACGTGCGGACCGTGTTCGGCGACGCCCGCTTCAGCCGGGCGGTCGCGGAGACCCGGGACGAGCCCCGGGTTAGTCCGCACCCGGCCGGCCGCAGCCTGCTGAGCATGGACCCGCCGGAGCACAGCCGGCTGCGGCGGCTGGTGTCCAAGGCGTTCACCGCCCGCCGGGTCGAGCAGCTGCGCCCGCGCGCCCGGCAGATCGCCGACGACCTGCTGGACGCGATGGTGGCGAGCGGCCCGCCGGCGGACCTGATCGAGTCGCTCGCGGTGCCGCTGCCGATCACCGTGATCTGCGAGCTGCTCGGGGTGCCGGTCGCCGACCGGGTTCGGTTCCGGTCCTGGGCCGAGGCGATCCTGACGACAACCGCGCTCAGCCCGGAGCAGCGCGCCGACCACATCACCCGGCTGGGCGGCTACATGGCCGAGCAGATCGAGCAGCGGCGCCGGACCCCGACCGACGACCTGCTCGGCGCGCTCGTGCTGGCGCGGGACGAGCAGGACAAGCTGTCCGAGCTGGAGCTGGTCGAGCTGTCCGTCGGGCTGCTGGCCGCGGGCTACGAGACCACCGCGAACCAGATCGGCAACTCCGTCTACGTGCTGCTGACCCACCCCGACGAGCTGGCGCTGCTGCGCGCCCGACCGGAGCTGCTGCCGGATGCGGTCGAGGAGCTGATGCGGTTCATCCCGCTGACCGCCGCCGCGTCGCCGCCCCGGTACGCCACCGTGGACGTGCCGCTGTCCGGCGGTGTGGTACCGGCCGGCGATCCGGTCGTGGTGTCCCGGTCGGCCGCCAACCGGGACCCCGAGGTCTTCCCCGACCCGGACCGGCTCGACCTGACCCGCTCACCGAACCCGCACGTCGGCTTCGGCTACGGGGCACACTTCTGCCTGGGCGCCCCGCTGGCCCGGATGGAGCTGCAGGTCGCCCTCGACGCGCTGCTGGCCAGGTTCCCCGGGCTGCGGTTCGCGACGGATCCGGCCGAGCTGCCGTGGAAGACCGGGATGGCCCTGCGCGGCCTGCGTTCGTTCCCCGTGGCGTGGTGACGCCCGCTCGCTCCGTGGCAGGGTGATGCTCGTTCCCGGTGACTGGTTATCGCGGGACACCCGCACCCGAGAAGTATCGCGGGACACCCGCACCCGAGAAGTATCGTGGGACACCCGCACCCGAGAAGTGAGGAGGCGGCCATGGACGAGGGATCGGAGGCCGGTCGGGTGGTGCGGTCGTATCCGTTCGGGCCGGTGATCCGGCTCGAGATCGACCCGATGTACGCCTGGCTGCAGGAGCATGAGCCGCTGTCCCGGGTACAGCTGCCGTACGGCGACGAGGCGTGGTTGCTGGTGCGCTACGACGACATGCGTACGGCGCTGGGTGACCCGCGGTTCAGCCTGGCGCAGGCGGTGGTGCGGGACGCGCCCCGGCTGCTTCCGCAGCGGGCTGGCACCATCCTGACCGACGTCGACCCGCCGGAGCACACCCGGCTGCGGCGGCTGGTTGCCAAGGCGTTCACGGTGCGGCGGGTCGAACAGTTGCGGGGCCGGGCCGAGCAGGTCGCTGGCGAGCTGCTGGACGAGATGGTGAAGGCGGGTCCGCCGGCGGACCTGGTGCAGCGCCTCGCCTTGCCGTTGCCCGGCCTGATGATCAGCGAGCTGCTCGGGGTGCCCTACGCCGACCGGGACGAGTTCCGGGAGTGGGTGGGGGCGTTCATATCCCTCTCGGCGCTGACCACCGAGCAGCGAAATGCCCAGCTCGGCAAGCTCGCCGCCTACCTGACCGGGTTGGCGGCGCAGCGGCGCGAGGCGCCCAGCGACGACTTGCTGGGCGCGCTGGTGGCCGCCAGCGAGGAGGGGGATCGGCTCACCGAGGACGAGCTGATCCAGCTGACCATGCTGCTGCTCGCCGCCGGCTACGAGTCCACCGCGAGCCCGATCGCCACCTTCACGTACGCCCTGCTGACCCACCCGGACCAGCTCGCCCTGCTGTACGCCCGGCCCGAACTGATCCCGAACGCGGTGGAGGAGCTGCTGCGGTGGGTTCCGCAGATCTCGACGACCGGCGCGCTGCCCCGCTGCGCGCTGACCGACGTCCAACTCAGCGGCGGCGTGGTCGCTGCGGGGGACGCGGTCCTGCTCGCCAGGCACATCGCCCACCGCGACCCGCGCGTGTTCGAGGATCCGAACCGCCTGGACGCCACCCGGAAGTTCCAGGGTCACCTGGCGTTCGGGCACGGCGTCCACCACTGCATCGGCGCCCCGCTGGCCCGGATGGACCTGCAGGTGGCCCTGGCCGCGCTGCTGGACCGCTGCCCCGGGCTGCGGCTCGCCGTTGCCGAGGACGACCTGGAATGGAAGACCGGTATGGCGGTTCGCGGCCCGGTCGCCCTGCCGGTCGAGTGGTAGGAGGTCCCCATGGACGGGTGCTGGACACTCACCGTCGACCGTGACGCCTGCCTGGGCTCGGGCATCTGCGCCGCCACCGCGCCGAAGCACTTCCGGCTCGACAAGGGCAGGTCCCGACCCATCGAAGAGGTCATCAACCCCGAC
>JBKOWA010000305.1:0-3080 GCA_046724155.1 Actinomycetota bacterium | reverse complement strand
CCCGAACGTCGGCAGCGCGACCACCAACACCCTCCCCGCCCCGGCCAGCACCGGCCACGCGCCACCTGGCCCGAGCCGGCCGCAGTCGACCAGCACATCCATCACCACCGAGATCTCCCCGAGCGCCTCCGCCAGCCGCGTCCACCCCGGCTCCCCGACCGAGGCGCCCTGGGCGGCATCACGCACCCCGGCCAGCAGCCACACCCGCGGCGCGGCATACACGTGCTGGCAATGGCGGCGCGGCGCCTCGCCGGTCCCACGCGGGGCGTGCCGGGTACTCGTCGCGAAGCTGAGTAGCCCCGCATCGGCGCGCAGCCACCCCTCGGTCAGCCACGGGCTCAACCACCCGGCCAGCACATCACCGCCGCCCGGGTCACAGTCGGCCACCAGCACCGGCCGCGGCCACACCGACGCCAACACGCACACCGCCGTACTCACCCCCGGCGCCGCCTTCCCCGACACCAACGCGATCACCGACACCCGAATCAGCTCCCCGCCGGCAGCAACACCAACGCCAGGTGCCCGGAGGCCGCCGCGTCCGCCAGGCCGGCCACCACCGGCTCCTCCACGGCCACGTCAACCGCCCACGCGCCGTCGGTGTCCGGCTGGCCGACCTCCACCACCGTCGCGTGCACCGGCCCGGACCCAGCACCGGCCGCCGCCTGTTGTTCTGGTCGGTCGCCGCTGACCGGCACCAGCAGCACCCGATCCCCCGGGACCAGACCGCGGGCCGGCACCAGCCCTGTCGTCACCGCCACCGCCAGCACCGCCTGCCCCGCCACCGGCGCCCGCTGGTCGCTGACCGCATCCGGGGTGAACAGCGACCCCGGCCGCAACCCCACCGCGGCGTACCGGCCCACCACCTCACCCCGCCGATCCGCGGGAACCATCCCCAAACCGGGCGCGGAGGCCAGCTGGACGACCATCACATCCGCCTCGGTGACCTGCTGGCCCACCGGCACCGGCCGGGCCACCGCCAGCACCGGCACCCGGCCGCCGTGCCCGACCGCGACCGCGTTCACCAACCCACCCAGCCCGACCAGCACCACCGCCAACGCCAGCACCGCCGGCCGCCGCCGACGCCGCACCGCCGGCAACCTCCCACCGGACGGGCGCTCGACCACGCCGCCGCCCGCCACAGGGAATGTCGCCGTTGACCTCGCCTGCACGCTCAACCCCTCCCCTATCGCCTGGTGATCAATGCCTGGGCCTCGGCCACCGCGAACCGGGCCGTGGCCCGCGAGACCAGACCGGGCAGGCTCCCGCTGGCCGGCGCGGTCCCGGTCCAGCCGGTCCAGGTCACTCGCCAGGAAATCTCATACGTCGCCGTGACCTGCTCCCCCGGCACCCCGAACGAGGACCGCGCATAGACGTGGTCACAGGTCGGCGAGGCCGCGTGCAGGCCGTACCGGGCCGGATCGAACCGGGTCCCCGCACCGACACAGGCCACCGCTGGTGACCCGTCACCCGGGTCGAACCGCAGCACCACCGGCGTCGCGGTCACCACCGCCCACACGCCCCCGGCCTGCACCCGCTCCCGCCGCGGACCGAAGACCACCGGATCAACCCACACCCAGGTGTGCTCCCCGACCAGCACCGCCGGCAGCCCACCAGACAGCCGCAGATCTGGGGAATGCCGCGGCACCGGCAACGGAAGCACCAACCGCGAGAACGCCTCCCGCGCCAACACCACCACAGCCGGCACCCCGGCAGCAGGAGGCGAGCCAGCCGTGTTGATCCACAAGTAGTCCAGCACGCCGTTGCACGTGCGGGCATACAGGTGCAGGTCCGGGTCGATCGTGTCCTTCCCCGCGGCGATGACACCCGGGACGGCGCCGTCCACCGGGATGGCACGCACCCACCGCTCCCAGTCCACCGCCGGCCGGTAACTACACACAGGCCCGCCGTTGCTGGTGCTGGCCCCGGCTGGCTGCCCGCGCCCCGCCGCCTGGTCAACTCCGGGCGCACGGACCGAGCTGTCCACCGACGGTGGCGCGTACTTGCCCAGGTTGTCACCCGGCACCACCACGATCTGCCCGCCGCCACCACCGTCGCCGCCCGGCCCCGGTGTGCTCGCCGTCGCCGGCACCGCGCACACCACGGCGACCGCCGCCGGAACAACGACCACGGCCAGACGCGTCATGGACAGGCTCATGAGCAACTACCCCCCGGGTAGCTGACCCGGGACACCCGCCACCGGCCGTCGGCGCCGCGGACCAAGACGGCCTCCACCGGGTTGTGCGCCACCCCGACCGTCCGAGCCTGCCCCGTCGCCGCGTCGGCCTGCCCCGAGTGGCTGGCATCCTGGCAATCCCGAACCCGCGCCACCCCTGCCCCCAGCACCGGCAACACCCTCGGGTGCGGGACCGGCTCGCCGTACGACGTCAGACCGTTCTGCCGCAGCCGCTGCGTCCCCGACACGACCAGCCCCAGCTCCGGATCCACGGCCACCGCCGCAACGACCCGCCGCCAGTCACTGGCCGGGTGCTCGCGGTCAACCGACCACGTCACCAACCAGAACTGGCGGTACGCCTGCTCCACCGCGGCCCGGTCCGCAGCCTCCCGATCAACACTGCTGGTCGCCGTCACCACCGGCCCGGTGGACACCGGCGCCGTACTCCCACCCGGCACCGTCCCGCCGTCACCCGACGCCCGCGTACACCCACCCGCCAGACCTGTCGAGACCAGCCCGAGTGCCGCCGCGATCAACGCAGCCCCCGTACGTGCACCCCGCATGGGCTCACCCCTCCAACGGCCTCGTAGACCAGACAGACTTTGTAAAATCCTTGTAACCTGGACGGTCCCTAGTTACCTGGACCCGCTCGATGATCTACCCACAACGTTGTGAGAACACAGGTGTGGGTACACCACAGTGACCGACCATCACGACCCGCAACCACGACGCGGACGGCCCCGGACCCCCACGCCGACCACCCCCTGACCCCAAGGGACCACCCGATCCGGACATAACGGACCACCGGTCCACGCGGGGGAACGAGAAGTGTTCACGCAACTCCACCAATGGGAACGAACCGAACAGGTACTCAGCCTCGTCTCCGGCCGCTGGCCCCTGATCGTCC
>JBKOWA010000143.1:0-2290 GCA_046724155.1 Actinomycetota bacterium | reverse complement strand
GGGCTCAGCAGCTGCGGTGCGGCGATGGTGTGCACGCAGGCAGGTTACCCGGGCCGGCCTTGCATCGGCCTGCGGGAGCCCGGCCGGCAGCCGGCGCCGGCCCGAGCGCGGTGACCGGCAGCATCCGCCGTCAGGGCGGCTGCGCTGCGGCTGACACATCGCGGCGCCATACCGGCCCGGTTACGGTAGGCGACATGGCAGACGCAGTAGTCGCCGACCTGCGGGCTGGCCTGCCGGAGTCCGCCGTGCTGGACGACCCGGACGTGGTGGCCGGCTACGCCCGGGACATGGCGATGTTCGCCCCGTCCCAGCAGCCGCGCTGCGTGGTCCTTCCCACCGATACCGCCCAGGTGCAGCACGTGGTCCGGGTGGCCGGCAGGCACCGGGTGCCGGTCGTGCCGCGCGGCGCCGGCTCCGGCCTGGCCGGCTCGTCCAACGGCGTGGCCGGCGGCATCACCCTGGTGTTGACGAAGATGAACCGGATCGTGGAGATCGACCCGGCGAACCGGCTTGCCGTGGTCGAGCCCGGCGTGGTCAACCTCGACCTGCGCCGCGCCCTGGAGCCGCACCGGCTGTTCTACCCGCCGGACCCGTCCAGCTACGACTGGTGCACGATCGGCGGCAACCTGTCCACCAATGCCGGCGGTCTGTGCTGCGTGAAGTACGGCGTGACCACGGACTTCGTGCTCGGCCTGGAGGTGGTGCTGGCCGACGGCGCGGTGTTGCGGACCGGCCGCCGTACCGTCAAGGGCGTCGCGGGCTACGACCTGGCCCGGGTGTTCGTCGGCGCCGAGGGCACCCTCGGGGTGATCACCCAGGCCACGCTGGCGCTGCGCCCGCTGCCGGCGGCGCCGGTCACGCTGGTCGCCACGTTCCCGAGCACGGCCGCCGCCGGCCGGGCGGTCTCCGACGTGGTGCTGGCCGGGCTGGTGCCGTCCCTGATGGAGATCATGGACCAGACCTGCATCCGGGCCGTGGACGAGTGGAAGCACCTCGACCTCGACCGGGACGCGCACACCCTGCTGCTGTGCCAGTCCGACTCCGGTGGCCCGCGTGCGGTGGCGGACATCGACCGGGTGGCCGAGCTGTGCCGGGCGGCCGGCGCGGAGGAGGTGCATACGACCGAGGACCTCGAGGAGGGGCAGATGCTGCTGGCGGCCCGCCGGCTGGCCCTGCCCGCGCTGGAACGCCACGGGGCGACGCTCATCGACGATGTCGCCGTTCCCCGGTCGAAGATCGCCGACCTGCTGGACGGCACCGCGAAGATCGCCGACGACTGCGGCGTGCTGATCGGGGTGGTCGGCCACGCCGGCGACGGGAACATGCACCCGACAGTGATCTTCGATCCGGCCGACGAGGCGCTGAAGGCCCGTGCCTACGACGCCTTCAACCGGATCCTCGACCTCGGCCTGTCCCTGGGCGGCACCATCACCGGCGAGCACGGCATCGGCACCCTCAAGCTGGACTGGCTGGCCCGGGAGATCGGCCCGGTCGGCCTGCGCGTGCACGCAGCGGTCAAGCACGCCCTGGACCCCCTCGGCATCCTCAACCCCGGCAAGGTCTTCCTTCGTCCTTCTTCCACCTGACCACCTATGCCGACTTAGATGATCACAGACTTCGGCAGCGGTAAGGAGCCGCTGGCAATCCTGGCCGCGCGAACAGTTTCGCCGCGCGCAGTCCGCAGCACCAGCCGCCTGACCGTGTGCGCGCTGACCGCCCGCACCCTCGCCCACCCCGACCGCATGCGACGTCCTTGGTCAGAGCGGTGTCTCTGCGGCGGCCCCGAGGTCCAGGCCCGGGAGGTACGTACTGATCCTTCGGCTGAGGGTTGCTAGCACGGCGTCCTGCAGGCCACCGTGCCTGACTGCGTGTGCTGGTGCTACGTCGAGTGCGGCTTTGCTGAGGGTGGCCGCGTCGGTGCCGATGATCAGCTGGACGTCTATTGGACAGGGACTGCCGTCTTCTCCGGGATCTTCTGCGACGTCGAAGACGTAGATCCAGTCTGCTGGTTGGCTGATGTTGTCGTCTTCGAGCAGGCGCCATGTTCCGTCTCCGTGTTCTCGGAGGGTGGGGGCTCCCAGGAAGGGCTGCCAGGAGTCCCACACGGGCCGGGGAATCGCCAGCAGGCATCCGACGGAAGTGTCCCTCTTGGTGACTTGGAACTTGAAGGCTACTTGGTAGAAGGTGCGTTTGAAGACGTTCGAGATGTTCGGCCCTTCGATCTTGCGGCCTGCCCATTCCGGGTGGGCCGCCAGTTGGCCGGGAAAGTCTGCCGGGTGCAGGTCTAGTG